>NZ_LUFI01000060.1:0-180449 GCF_005281675.1 Sphingobium sp. MP9-4
CGGCCCCATGCCATCGGGCGGGGGGCCAGGCGGCGGACCGAAGCCGTCCGGCCCGCCAAAGCCGCCGGGCGGCCCCATCGGCGTCGCATCATCGGGCCGATGGCCATCGACCAGGATCGCATCCTGCTCGGCATCGGGACCACCGCCGGGCGCGCCCTCTGCGGGCTGCCCGTCGCCACCCTCCGCCTTTGGCGCCGCCATCTGCGCCTCATCGCCCTGCACCGCCGTCCGCCGCCATGGCGGCACGAAGCCGGCCGGCGGCTCGGGCCGCTTGGGCTTGCGCAATAGCTGCGTGAAATTGAGGCCCCAGCGCAGCTGCTTCACCTCCTCGCGCGCGACATTGACGGAGCGTGTGTCGATCCGCGTCAGCATCCCTTCCTCGTCGCGGCTGTAGCGATCGGGGAAGGCCGCCTCCAATGCGGAAGACACGCCGGTCAGGCTGATGATCGCGTCGCGCGTCTCGCTGCTCACATAATTGGCCGACAGGGTCAGGTTGACCTTGGTGAGCGGCTTCACCGTCGCGCCCAGCTTGAACTGGTGGCGATTGTCGGCGGTCAGCGCCGGATTGCCGCCGCTCACCTGCGTCACCGTCACGCTCTGCCCGCGCACATAGTCATAGACGCGTACATTGCTGGTCGTGATGGTCGGGCTGTTGCGCTGGTCCAGCGTCGGCGCGGTCCGGTCATTATTGACCGCCGTGATGATGGTGATGCCGGTGCGCGGCGTCCAGCTGAGGCCATAGCCCAGCGTGCCGAGCGTGCCATAGTCGGAAACCTGCGTCACCGACGCGTTCATATTGGCGGTCAGCGTCCCCAGCACCGGCAGGAAGCCATTGCGCCGGCTGGCGATCGGCAGGTCGAAACTGATCTGCGCGCCGCCATTGGTGCGGCTCGCGGTCCGCTGCGACATCACCCCATCCAGCATACTGGACGATCGCAGGCTGCTCGTGTCGCCGCTCAGGCGCAGGTTCATGCCGACATTGCCGGCCGGCAGCTTGAACAGCTTGCCATTGACCAGCAGGCTGGCGCTGCCCGTGTCCTGCAACGCGCGCGCCTTCTGCGTGCCCATGCCCCCCAGCAGGCTCGCGGGCAGCACGCCATCGGTCGCTACATCGCCCGCGTCCAGCGCCGCCTGCACATCGTCCAGATCATAGCCGCGATCGCTGTCGGTGCGGCTGTCGCTATGGCTGTAGCTGCCGATCACCGACATGCGCCAGGTCTTGGACAGGTCGACATTCAGGCTGATGCCGCTGCTCAGCGTCAGCGCGCGCGTATCCTGATGCAGCGGATCGAGCGACAGGATGCGGTCGACCGTCTCGTCGCCATCGGTCAGGCTGCCGGTGGGCAGGCCATTCAGCGCCTTGCTGGTCTTGTAGTCCGCCCGCCCGTTCCAGGACAGGTTCGCCGTCTCGCTCAACTGATGCGCGACCGTGGCGTTCAGCATATAGCTGCGGGTGGCAGGCGACAGGGTGCGATAGGCGCGGTCGTCACTGACCCGCCCGGTCGGATCGCCCGCCGCCTCCGGATCGACGATCACATCGCGCTCGCTTTCCAGCAGCGAGGCGGAGGACTTGGCCCGCGCCGTCACACTCACCCGGTCATTGTCGCGAATGCGGGTATAGCCGACGTCGCCGGCCAGATTTTCGCCCTGCCCCGCCGTCGCCATCCCGCCGCCCGCATTGGCGACCTGCGATCGGAAGCGGCGGTGCAGGATGATGTTCACCACCTTGCGCTGCGCATCATAGCCATATTTGAGCGCGACCTCCTCGGGCAGGATGTCGAGCCGCAAGATCGCCTCGGTCGGCAGATCGATGACCTCGTTGACGCCCGAAATCCGCTTGCCATTGACCAGCACCACCGGGCCGTCATCGCTGCGCCCCTGGTTGCTGCTGGTCTGCGACGCGATCTCGTCCAGCAATTCGCTGACCGTGCCGACGCCATAGGCATCGATGTCGGCACGGCCGAGCTGGTTCTGCGCGGGAATGTCGCCGATCACCGCGCCCGGCGGCGCCTGCCCGGTGACGACGATATCGTCGCTCGCCACGCTCTGCGCCGCAGCGGGCGTCGATAGGGCGAACAGGCTGCATCCGGCGAGCAGCAGGGCGCTGCCCGCCCGACGGCAGGACAAGGATAGGCAAGGCATCGGCATCAATCCCGTCAGTTGCGCGGCGGCGGTCCGCCCGCGCCGCCCGGTCCACCCGGACCGCCGGGGCCTCCCCACGGACCACGCCGCGGCATCAGGCTGCGCATCTCCTCGGCCGACAGCACGCCGTCATGATCGGCGTCCGCCGCGTCGAAGCGGGCATGTTCGAACGCCAGCACTTCCTCCAGCGATGCGCCGGCATCATAATTGCTGTTGGCCTGCGCGATCGCGCTGGCATTGAGCGGTTCGATCAGCCGGCCCAGTATCGCATCCTCGGGGTCGTCGCCCAGCTTGGGCATGATCGCCTCGGCCACCGGCCCGCCCTGATCGCCCATCGCGCCCGTTTCCGACAGCGCGACCGATCCCATGCTGCTCTGCCACGCCTGGAACTCGGCCAGGCTCAGCGTGCCGTCATGATTGCTGTCGATCGCGTCGAAACGCGTGCGGATGATCGCTTCGCGCCGCGCCTGCACCACCAGCCGCAATTCGTCGATCGTCACGATGCCGTCGCGATTGCTGTCGGCTTCGGCAAACATGGCGGTCACGATCCTGTCGATCTGGCTACGCTTGATCGGCTTCATCTCGCGCGGCTTTTGCGGCCGGCCTTCGCCGCCACCGGGAGGGCCGCCGCCGCCGGGCGGGCCACCGCCCATGCCACCCATGCCCCCCTGGGCCAGCAACGGCGCCGAACAGAGCAACAGCGCCGCCCCGATCATCATCTTGCGCATCGCGCATCGTCCTTCTTCATGAAAACAGGAACGGGGCGGCGCCGTCCCCCGGCGCCGCCCCGTGTCGATCGCGATCAGAGCGTGCAGCGCACCCGCTTGCCGCGATAGAGATAGCTGTCCAGCCTGGCGTCATAGCTCTTGTAGCGATTGCGGCAGGCCTTCTGGTGCGCCGCGCCGGTCGAACGGCCCTGGGCCTTGGCCGGCTGGGCCTTTGCCGGAGCAGGCTTCTTGGCCGGCGCCTTGCTGCTCACCGGCTGGCTCGCGCCATGATGCGGCGCCTGCGCCATGGCCGGCGCGCCCAGCGTCGCCATCAGCGCGGCGGCGCCCAGGGTCAGGAGCGAGGGATAAGTCATGTCATGGCCTTTCATCTGGGTGGAAAATCTCCGCCCCGTCTGTGGCCACCCGATTTTGCCCCGTCATTTCACGAATATTTCAGAAGCCCGCGCCTTATTGCCCTCCTCTGTCAAAGACTTGGCCCGGCAAGCACGCGCCGCGCCGCGATCACAGCCGCCTTGCCAAATTCCCGATATGCGGTATCCAATCCCGCAAATTGAACTTGAACTGGGAGGATGGGATGCGGTTGAGGCAGGCAATGATCGGGCTGGCCCTTCCCCTGCTCGTCGCAGCGCAAGCACCCGCGCCCGCCAGCTGGACCGACCCGACCACCGGCCACCGCATCGTCCGCGTCGATGACCGGCCCGGCAATTACGGCCTCTATTTCAACTATAATCCCTTCACCCCCGACGGGAAGCGCATGGTCTATCTGACGCCGGAGGGTATCCGGGTCGCCGACACGAGCGACTGGACCACCCGGCTGGTGCTGAAGGAAAAGGTCGACCGGCTGCTGTTCGTCGGCCACCGCGCCAATGTCGCTTATTATACCACCAACCCGACCGGCAGCAGCGAGGGCGAGCCGTCCTTCATCGTCTGGTCGGTCGATCTCGACAGCGGCAAGCGGCGCCGCATTGCCGAAATGCCGGGTGGCCGCATCGAATCCATCAATGCTAACGACACGCTACTCGCCGGCCATCGCGAACTCGCCCCGCCGCCGCCTGCCATCGCCGCCCAGGGCAAGCGCGATCCGAAAACCGGCTCGCCCAGCTATAGCGGCACCGACGATCAGGGCCGCCCCCTCTCCTTCGCCGCCGCCAAGGAAAAATGGATGGAGGCCCGGCTCGCCGCCGGCGTGCCGATGGAAATCTTCGCGATCGACATCGCCACCGGCCAGCAGCGCCGCATCACCGCGTCGAAGGACTGGCTCAACCATGTCCAATTCTCGCCGACCGATCCCGATCTGCTCATGTATTGCCATGAAGGCCCCTGGCAGCAGGTCGATCGTATCTGGACCATCCGCACCGATGGCAGCGCCAGGACCAAGGTGCATCAGCGCATCCTGCAGGGCGAGATTGCCGGCCATGAATATTGGGCGCCCGACGGCCGCACCATCTGGTATGACCTCATCATGCCGCAGGGGATGCGCTGGCTCGCCGGCCATGACGTCGCCAATGGCGCGCGCCGCTGGTATGCGATCCGTCCGGGCCAGGGCTCCTATCATTTCGCCTCATCGCCCGACGGCCGCAGCTTCTCCGGCGACGGCGCCAATGACGGCAAATATATCAGCCTCTTCCACCCCCGCCCCGACGACAATCCCCGCGCCCGCAACACGCTGGACGGCGACACGCTGATCGCCACCGGCACGCTGGAGACGGAACGGCTCGTCGATCTGACAAGCCATGACTATACGCTCGAACCCAACCAGCATTTCACCCCCGACGGCAAATGGCTGGTCTATCGCAGCAATGTCGCCGGCAGCCCCGCCATCTACGCCGTCGAAATCGCGAAACCCCGCTAGACCGCGCGCGCACAAGTCCGACGCCCGCCGAATGGCGAGGATGGGTAGGGTGCGCAATGCCCCTTATCCCGTCACCCCAGCGAAGGCTGGCATCTCAGGCAGGCGACCGCGCGGACAACGGATAGCGCAAGACGGCTGACCTCCTTCTGCCACCGCCTCAAACCCCAGCCTTCGCTTGGGTGACAGAGTTGGGTGGGAACAAGACATAGCCCCTCCCTTCCAGGGAGGGGTTGGGGTGGGTGGCGAGCGTAGCGAGCTTCTGCCCTATCGACCGTAGACCGCCGCTACGCGGCGCACCCACCCCCGGCCCCTCCCTGGAAGGGAGGGGAGTAGGAAACGTCCGCTTCTGGTCGCTTCCAGACCGCCCGAATTTGTCTACATGGCCCAGAACCAAAGAATAGCGCCTGTTTCACGCCATCGGCGAATGCGCGTGACGCTTCCGTCTCGGGCGATCTGGCCCAACAGGGTAAACACTCCCTTCATCCCATCCCCTCATATTCCGGTAACAGCTTCCCCGTCAGGCTGCCGCCGCGGCGCGCCCGCATTCCTTCCTGCCGGATCCTTGCCATGCGCCGCCTCACGACCAGCTTCATCGACAGCGCCTTTGGCCATGGCGCGGACGGCCGCCCGTTGTTCATGCCCTTCGGCCTGATCGGCGGCCAATATGCCATCCCCGACATGGCCACCGCGCAGCGCCTGCGTCGTGGCGTCGCGCGCCTGCTGCCGCTCGCCCTGCTGCCGATGCTCTGCCTGCTCGCGCTGTTCCTGCCGCCACTGCGCCACGCCTACGCCCTGCCGCTGCTCGGCGCCATGGCGGCCAGCTTCGCGCTGTTCAGCATCACCTTTTTCCTCTGGGTCCGCCACGCCACGCGCGGCCTGCACCGCGTCGATCGCGCGCGACAGGGCATGCCCGCCCTGCTCGATCCGGACGAAGCGCTCGCCCGCCGCCTGCTCGACCGGGTCCGTCCGCCGCGCACCCGTTCGGCCGAAGAGACGCTTGGCGCCCTGGCCGGTTTCGCCTGCCAGATGCTGCTGCGCCATCGCGCCGAGCAGGAGGGCACCGCCGCCCCGTTGATCGAGGTCGCGACCCATGACGGGCGGCTGCGCTATTTCGGCGATGCCCTGAATGGCCTGCTCGCCGAATATCCCGGCTCGCTCTGGGCGGGCCTGGGCGATGGCAAGCCGGCGCTGCTACTTGGCCCGATCTTCCGCGAGATGACCGATGCCTGTGTCGGCGACTCCCGCGACTATGCCGACATGATCGGCCTGCTCCAGCGCCACTGGAGCGCCACCGCGCTGATCCTGCGCGGCCAGGGCGTGGATATCGAACGCTGGCCCGACCTGTTCGTCCGCGCGCTGCGGGAACTGGTGCAGGAAAGCGGCGACACATCGCTGCGCCCCGCCCTCCTCTTCATGCGCGCCGCCATCGCCATGTCGAAAATGGACCCGGCGGAAATATTGGTGCCCGACCAGCCCGCCGGCGATCCGCTCAGGCGCTCGCGGCCGACGTCTCGCACAGCGCCTTGAACTGGGCCATCATTTCGTCCCAGCCGGGATGGAATCCCATTTCCTCATGCCGCGCCTTCGCCTCCGCGTCCCAATGGCGCGCTGTCGCGGTGAAGCGGGTGCCATCGCTCTCCGCCGCGAATTCCCAGATCGCGGTCATGAACGGGCTCTGCGGTATCCAGCCGGCGGCATAGGCGTCGGTGGTGACGATCCGCGCACCGGGCACCACCTCCAGGAAAATGCCCTCCATCGGCCCGGTTTCCTCGCCATTCGGCCCGAACATCTGCACCGCGCTGCGGCCGCCGGGGCGCATATCCTCCTCGATCACCTCGGCCCGCCAGGGTCTGGGACAGAACCATTCGTCCTTGAGGTCGGTCCACACCTTCCAGCAAATCTCGCGCGGCGCCTCGATCAGGCAGGTGACCGACAATTCATGCTCCGCCCCGCTCATGCCGCCTCTCCCAGGAACGCCGCGTGCATCGCGCCGCTGTCCAGCTTCTGCATCGTCATCATCGCCTGCATCATGCGGGCAATGCCGGCGCGGTCGCCGCTATGATAATTGTCCATGATCTGGCGCGTCACCAACTGCCAGGAGAGGCCATATTTGTCGGTTACCCAGCCGCACGGCCCGGCCGTGCCGCCATCGCCGGTCAGTCGATCGAAATAGCCGTCCAGCTCGGCCTGGTCCGCGCATGCCACCGACAGCGATATCGCCTCGTCGAAGCTGAATTGCGGCCCGCCGTTCAACGCCTGATAGCTTTGCCCGAACAGGCTGAACTCGACCAGCAGCACGCTCCCGCCCGGCAGCGGCGAAGGCGAGGGATTGACCTCGGGATAATAGCTCACATGGTCGACCGACCCGCCGAACACCGACGCATAATAATGCGCCGCCTCCTCGGCCTGGCCGTCGAACCACAGGCAAGGGGAAATCTTGTCCATCACCCCTCTCCCTTGCTGCCGACCAGCGCGAACATCGCGCCCTGCGGATCGGTCGCCTGGATGATCCAGGCGCCACCCGGCACCTCCATCGGCCCCTGCAGCACCGTGCCGCCACCGGCCGTCACCCGCTCGACCGCCGCATCGATGTCGCCGACGGTGAAGTAGAACAGCCATAGCGGCACCGGCATCATCGGCGGCACCAGCATGATGCCGCCGGTCATGCCGTCAAAGTCCGTCGAGCCGGTCTGCGAGACAAGCTGGTAACTGCCCATCTCGCCCATATCCATGGCCTCGCCTTTCGACCAGCCGAGCTGCCCGGTATAGAAGGCCAGATCCTTGTCGAAATCGCCGGCATATAGCTCGTGCCAGCCGACATGGCCCGGCGCCATGGGCGGCGGCGCATCCATCCCCTCGGGGCTTGATCCCTTGAGCAGCATGAACACCGCGCCGCCCGGATCGGCCATCACCGCAAAGCGGCCGACGCCCGGAATATCCTCGGGCGGACGCTTCACGCTGCCCCCGGCCGCGCTCAGCCGTTCGGCATCGGCATCGACATCGGCAGACCCGACATAGCCGCCCCACCAGGGCGTCATGCCACAATCCTTCGCCTCGGCCGGGATCGCCATCACACCGCCCAACGGCCCGGCGCTGCCGGAAATCACCTGATAAGGGCCGTCGGGCAGATCGCCGCCAAACGGCTCTGCCGTCCAGCCGACGACATCGCCATAAAAGGCCAGCGCCGCCGCGGGATCGCTGGTCATCAGTTCATACCAGAAGAATTTGCCATTGAAGTCGGTCATCGTCCGTCTCCCGAAAACACGAGTTCCAGGATTGATCGTCATTGCGGTCAGGTGGAGCCGAAAAGCGTGATTTTCGAGTAACGGAGCGCAGCGTACTTAAAGTACGTGAGCACCGGAACGCAGAAAAGCGCGCTTTGCAGGCCCGCCTGGGCGGAATGGCGGTCAATCTTACTTGTGGTCGACCAGCACCTCGAACCCGCCATATATCAGCCGCGCGCCGATGAAGGGCATGTCCTCGCCCTCCTTGGGCTGCATCCGCTCATCCTTCATCACCTTCTCGGCGCCGGCATCGCGGGTCGCCTTGTCGGGCCATTCGATCCAGGAGAAGACGACTTCCTCATCCTCTTCGGCGATGACGGCAGTGCGGAAATCATTGACCTTGCCGGGCTTGATGTCGTTGGCCCAGCATTCGACCACGCGCAGCGCGCCATGTTCGATGAAGATCGGCGCGGCGAATGCCGCGACCTCCTTGTAGCGTTCCTTGTTGCCCTTGGGCACCGGGATCACGAACCCGTCCATATAGCTCATCGTCTCTCTCCTTCTGCAAGGTCGTCGACATCAGGTGTCGGCAGTTTCTCCCTGGTTCGCGGCCATTGCGGCGGCGACATCCATCCACATCACTTCCCAGATATGGCCGTCCAGATCGGCAAAATTGCGGCCATACATGAAGCCATGATCCTGCTTGGGGTTCGGCTCGGTCCCGCCCGCCGCCAGCGCCCTGTCCACCGTCACGTCCACCGCGTCCCGGCTCATCTCGCTCAAACACAGCAGTACCTGCGCGGTTTCATGGGCATTGGGGATCTTGCGCGGGGTAAAGCCGGCGAACCGTTCATGGGTTAGCAGCATCGCATGGATCGTCTCGGAAAAACTGATCATCTGCGCGCTGTCATCGGCGAAATCATTGTTCCGCACGGCGCCGACCGCTTCATAGAAGGCGATCGCGGCGGGCAGATCGGTGACGGGCAGGTTGACGAAGATCATCTTCGGCGCGGGCGCATCGGCCATCGTCTCTCTCCTCATGCTTTCCCGGCGGCTCGCACCTTGTCGTGAGTCGCCGACTTGAACTTTGTGCGCCTGAAGATTATATTATGCAACAGACAAGTTAGAAAAGATAACCAATGAGTCCCAACCCGCGCAAACGCGCCTATCAGGATGGCTGTGCCACCGCCCATGCGCTCGATCTGATCGGCGATCGCTGGGCGATGCCGATCATGCGGGAATTGCTGCTCGGCCCCAAGCGCTTCACCGACCTGCGCGCCAGCCTGCCCGGAATCAGCGCCAATGTGCTGACCCAGCGGCTGGAGGAACTGGAAGCGGCCAGCATCCTTGTCCGTCGCCGGCTGCCCCCGCCCGCCGCCAGCCAGATTTACGAGCTGACCGAATGGGGCCGCGAGTCGGAAATATTGTTCATGGTGCTGGGCCGCTGGGCCTGCCGATCGCCGACGATGCAGCCGGGCATGCCGATGAGCCAGGTGTCGGTGGTGATGTCGATGCGCACCATGATCGATCGCGCCGCGATCGGCGATCTGGATGCGACGATCGGCTTCCGCTTCGGTGAGGAGGAATTTCGCGCCACGCTCCATGACGGCGATTTCAGCATCGATCGGGGCGAAGCGGCCGGCGCCGACCTGATCTTCACCGGCGACCAGAATGCACTCGCCGCCATCGTCTATGGCGGCCAGTCCTTCGCCGCGATGGCGCCGGCCCTGCAAATGGAGGGCGACCGGGCGCTGGCGGAACGCTTCGTCCGCCTCTTCCCCCTACCGCCCAAGGCGCCCTCAACCGTCAGCCCGGCGACGCCAGCTTCATCATGACAAGACCGGAGAGGATCAGCGCCGCCGCCGCCAGCCGCGCCGGGCTGATCGCTTCGCCCAGGAAGGCGACGCCGACGGCAAAGGCCCCCAGCGCCCCGATCCCGGTCCAGATCATATAGGCGGTGCCCAGCGGCAGGCTGCGCATCGCCAGCGACAACAGGCCGAAACTGGCAATCATCGCGCCAAGGGTGATGAGGCTCGGCACCAGCCGGGTGAAACCATGCGACTGCTTCATCGCAAAGGCCCAGACGATTTCCAGCAATCCGGCAAAAAACAGGGCAATCCAGGCCATGATGGCGCTCCTTCAAGAGGGGCGCCGGGCCGTCCCGGACTTGAAACCCGCATGGCGGGGGAGGACGTGGCCTCGCTTGACGAAGCCCAGATAGTCCTCCCCCCGGCAGGAGACAAGGGTCAGGGTCTCAATGCGCCCCGTTCAGCATCCCGAACACCTGGTCGAATTCGCCGCGCCGGGTCGCCTCGCTCAGGAACTTGACCCGCTCGACATGGATTTCGGCCGGGGTCGGCTCCTGCCGCAAAAGGCCCATCGTCTCGCTGATGAAATCGGCGAGCGGCATCATCTGCGGATTTTCGGCATGGCCGGGCATCAGGTCGGTCTGCACGCCCGGTGGCACGATCTCCACCACATCGACGCTCGTGTCCTTGAGCTGCTCGCGCATCGAGATCGACCAGCCATGGATCGCCGCCTTGGTCGCGCAATAGGTCGGCGTCGCCGCCAGCGGCACGAAGGCCAGGCCCGACGACACGGTCAGGATGGTCGCGCTCTTCTGCGCCAGCAGATGCGGCAGCAGCGCATGGGTCAGGCGGATCGGGCCGAGCAGATTGGTCGCCACCGTCGCCTCGGCAATGGCGAGGTCGATCTGGTCCTCTGCCACCATGATGCCGGCATTCAGCAGCACCGCGTCGAGTGCCGGGAAGTCGGCGACCAGCTTGTCCGCGAAGGCGGCGATCGCCGCCGGATCTTCCATGTCGATCACCATCGACGCCATGCCGGGGTGCGCCGCGACCACCTCGTCGAGTGCCGCCTGCCGCCGCCCGGCGATGATGACCTGGTTGCCCGCTGCGTGGAATTCATGCGCCAGCGCCGCGCCGATGCCCGAACCGCCGCCGGTGATGAGGATGGTGTTGCCGGAATTTTTCATGGGAAAGCTCCTTAGTTTGGTGGCTTGCCCATCAATTTAGGCCTATACTCTCTTTTGGAAAGAAGGCACCGAAAAGTGCCATAGGCACCCAAAGGTAAGAAATGGCAAATCCTCTAGAATCCCGCTTCGCCACCGCCGAAATAGCGGCCGCAGAGCAGTATCTCGACCATGATCCGCCGACCGATCTCGATCCGCGGGTAGAGCGACTCGTCAACGAACTGATCGGCCGGGTGGCCGACAAATGGACGATGCTGATCCTGGAATTGCTGGAGGAGCGCGGCACGCTGCGCTTTACCGAGGTCGGCCGCGCGGTCGAGGGGATCAGCCAGAAGATGCTGACCCAGACGCTGCGCCAGATGGAGCGCGATGGCCTGCTCACCCGCACCGTCCATCCGGTCGTGCCGCCGCGCGTCGACTATGCCCTCACCCCACTCGGCAACAGCCTCAGCGCCGCCTTCTGCGGCGTATGGGTCTGGGCCGAACGCAATCTCGCCACGGTCGAGGACGCCCGCGCCCGCTTCGACGCGCGCGACGCCTGACCGGCGATCAGCTTTCGGGCGGCGCGGGAACCGGCTGCAACGGCAATTTGGGCGCCTGCACCTGCGGCTGGGTCGGCACCACCGGCGGCGGCGCGCTCGGCGTTGCAGGAACAGACGGGGCCGGCGCAGCCGGAGCCGGAGCAGCAGGCGCGGAAGCCGGTGCATCGGGCAGGATCATGTCCGATGGCCGCTGCATCGGCGTGGCCGGCACCTGCCCCATCGGCGCGGGCGCGGTCGGCGCCGGCGGCTCATGGTCGTTCAGATCATCGCCGCCGACCGGGCCGACCAGCTTCACCGTCGCGCCGAAGCGCTTGCGCCATTCCTCCAGCCGCCGCAGATAATCCTCATATTCCGCCCAGAAATCGCGGAAGGGCTGCTCCAGTTCGTCCAGCGCCTTGGGCGCATAGGCGGCCAGCGCGTCGGGCGTCAGCCCGTTGATGATCGTCATCGTCGCCACCGCCTTCTGGCAGAAGGCCTTCTGCGCCGGCGGCAGGGCGAAGAAATTATAGACCAGCGTGTTCAGCACTTCGCGCATGCGGATCGCGCTGCTGCCGTAACGCTGCTGATAGCTGACCTCCAGCGTATCGTTGGCGCGCTTCAGCGACGCGCCATGCACGGTCAGCATCTGGTTGTACAATATGCGCGTCTGGCCATTGGTCTCGGGACAGCCCAGCGCCGCGACGTTCAGCCCCATGCGCACATGCCACAGCGCCTGGTCCCCCTCGGAATCGCGATTGGGGGTGATGAACTTCCCGGCCTCGTCCTTGTCGGGCGGCACCATGTCGGGCGCGGAATAGCGCGGCGGGGTCGGCATCACCGTCGGCACCACCGCCGGCGGCGGCGTGGGCGGCACTTGCTTCACCGGCGTCGCACAGGCCGCCAGCGCCGTCAGGGCAAGCAGCGACAGACGGGAAGACAGGGAACGTGGCAGGAACATCAACTACTCCGACGATCTGGCCCGGCCAACATGCCGGGCATTTCCACCGGAGGAAATATGCTTAACGCGCAGCCAGGGACGGCCCCGCCTGTGGTTCACCGCTGAACCCCCGCCCGGTTGCTGTTAAAAGCCCGCTATCCCAATTGGTTGCAATGCGGCAAGCCGAGCATCGCGAAAAAGGCCGGAAATAACCGATTTTTCTCAGTCGGCGCGCGCCAGCAGGCGCGGCATCGCTCCCTTCGGCACCGTCACGCCATCATCCGCGATCAGGTCCGCCCGGCTCAGCCGGACCTCCAGCACCACCGGCGCCGCCGCCAGCGTCCGCCCCGAACGCCATGCCGCCAGGTCGGTCTGATAGCGGGCATAGGCATCGAAGAAGTCGGTGAAGGGCTTTTCCAGCGCGGCGAGGCCGGTCGGCGCATAGGCCAGCAACTGGTCCGTCGGCAGACTGTTGACGGCCGCCCCCACCCGCACCGCCTCCGCGCAGAAACCCGCCTGCGCCGGCGGCAGGGCAAAGAAATTATAGACGATAGTATTCAGCCGCTCGCGCTGCGCGATCGCGCCGCCGCCGAACTCCGCCTTATATTCCCCCTCGACCTGCGCATTGGCCCGCGTCAGCGCCGCCCTGTGCCGGGCCAACAGCGCATTATATTGCAGCCGCGCCGCGTCGCCGCTCCCCTGGCAGGACAGGGCGGCCACGTTCAGCGCCATGCGCATATGCCATAGCGTTGCCGCCCCGCTCAGGTCGCGGTTGGGCGTGACGCGCAGGCCATCGGCGCCGATCGGCGGTATCTGCATATTGGCCGTCGCGCCCATCGGCGGCAGCGGCTGGGGCACGGGCTGCGTCCGCACCGGCACAGGCGGCGGCGCAACCGCCACCTCCCGCTGCCCCGCGCAGCCCGACAGCAGCGCAATCCCGCCCAGCGGGCACAATAGCAGGTGACGGATCGAGGCACGCATGGACGGTCTCCGACAAATCTGATGCCGGAAACCATGCCCGATATTGGTTAAAAGCCGATAAAGCCTGTTTTTTAGGCAGCGGGGATCAGGCCGCGCGGCGTTCCAGCGCCGTTGCGGCCTGCGCCATCAGTTCGGCGATGATGTCGGCAACCGGCTCTTCCTTGGTCACCATGCCGACCGACTGGCCCGCCATCAGCGACCCGCCCTCGACATCGCCGTCGATCACCGCCTTGCGCAGCGCGCCGGCCCAATAATGCTCAATCTGCAACTGCGCCTCGCCCATGTCGACCGCGCCGCTGTCCAGCAGGTTGGCGACTTCGCGCTGCTTCGCGGTGAAGGCTTCGGTGCCGGCATTCTTGAGCGCGCGCACCGGGATCACCGGCAGGCGCGGGTCGATCTGCACGCTGGCGATGGCATCGCGCGCCGACGCGCGGAAGAAGGCCTTCTTGAACGCGGGATGGGCGATGCTCTCGCTCGCGCAGGCAAAGCGCGTGCCCAGCTGCACGCCGGCGGCGCCCATTTCCAGATAGGCGGCGATCGCCTCGCCCCGGCCGATGCCGCCGGCCACGAACACCGGAACCTGCTGCGCCATTTCGGGCAGGATTTCCTGCGCCAGCACGCTGGTCGCGACCGGGCCGATATGGCCGCCCGCTTCCATGCCCTCGACCACCAGCGCGTCGACGCCCGATCGCACCAGCTTCTTCGCCAGCGCCAGCGCGGGCGCAAAGCAGATCAGCTTGGCGCCATTGGCCTTGATCGCCTCGATGCTGCCCTTGGGCGGCAGGCCACCGGCCAGCACGACATGGCTCACCTCATGCTTGGCGCACACCGCGATCAGGTCGAACAGCTGCGGATGCATGGTGATCAGGTTCACGCCGAACGGCTTGTCGGTCAGCGCCCTGGTCGCCGCAATTTCCGCGTCCAGCAATTCGGGCGACATCGCGCCACAGGCAATCACACCGAAACCGCCGGCGTTCGAGATCGCCGACACCAGATGCCGCTCACTGACCCAGCTCATCGCCCCGCACAGGATCGCGCTCTCGCAGCCGAGAAATTCGGTGCCGCGGGCCATCAGGGAAGCGAGTTTGGCAGTGGTCATCGTCGGAAAAACTCCAAAGGCAACCAACCCTTCGCATTGCGCTTAGGAGGTTCGATACCTTTTTCTTCAAGTCGTTTCAGGATAATAGGTTCAGGGAATGGTCCCCAACCATCTTCGTTAGCCGAGCAGCATATCGTACACGCCATGATGCCGTAGCCTTGCAGCTTTCGCAAATCGTAGACGTGCGGTCCATAGTCTTTTGGACGACCGCAGACCTCACAGTTGATTTTGATCGCTTCAGACATGAATTGCCTCAAATGGTGATTGCACCATCCGAGGCATAGCCGATATTTGGCTCAGGCCGAGCCGAAAATGGTGCCTTTCGAGACCCTCGGGCCGAGTCACGCGCCTCGGCCCGACGCAGCGGGCTTAAAGCACGTGAGCACCGGAAGCGGAGAAAGGTGCCATTTGCAGGCCGGCCTCAGCCAAATAGCGATTAAGCCGCCGGGGCGTCGAGGCCATAGGCGGTATGCAGCACGCGCACCGCCAGTTCGGTCTCGTCCTCGTCGATCAGCACCGAAACCTTGATCTCGCTGGTGGAGATCGCCTCGATGTTGATGCCGCGCTCGGCCAGCGTCTTGAACATGGTGGCGGCGACGCCGGCATGGCTGCGCATGCCCACGCCCACGACGCTGATCTTGGCGACTTCGGTGTCGGTGATGATGCGGCGGAAGCCGATCGCGTCCTTGTTGGCTTCCAGGATGTCGACGCTGCGGGCGAGGTCCGCGCGCGGGACAGTGAAGGTGACGTCGGTCTCCTCATTGTCCTTGCTGTCATTCTGGATGATCATGTCGACGTTGATCGCCGCATCGGCCAGCGGGGTGAAGATGCTGGCCACCGCGCCCGGCTTGTCGGGCACGCGGGTGACGATGATCTTCGCCTCATTCTTGTCATGGGCGATGCCGGTGATGAGCTGACGTTCCATCTTGGTTTCCTTGAGCTTGGCTTCCAGTTCCTCGTCGCTCACGATCAGCGTGCCGGGGAGGTCGTCCTGGGTGGGATCATCGAAGGAGGAAAGCACCTGCACGACCACGCCTTCCTTCATGGCGAGGCCGACCGAGCGGGTCTGCAGCACCTTGGCGCCGACCGAAGCCAGCTCCAGCATTTCCTCATAGGTGACGAGGTCCAGCTTGCGGGCACGCGCCACGATGCGCGGGTCTGTGGTGTAGACGCCGTCGACGTCGGTGTAGATGTCGCAACGATCGGCCTTGACCGCCGCGGCCACCGCGACCGCCGATGTGTCCGAACCGCCACGGCCCAGCGTCGACACCCGGCCATCGTCCATCATGCCCTGGAAACCGGGGATGACGGCGACCTGGCCGGACTGCATCGCCGCGATCAGCGCATCGGTCTCGATCGTGCTGATGCGCGCCTTGGCATGGGCCTCGATCGTGCGGATCGGCAATTGCCAGCCCAGCCAGCTGCGCGCGTCCACGCCGATCGCCTTCAGCGTCATCGCCAGCAGGCCGCTGGTGACCTGTTCGCCTGCCGCCACGACGACATCATATTCGGCCGGGTCGTAAAGGGCGGAGGCTTCCTTGCAGAAGCCGACCAGGCGATCGGTCTCGCCGGCCATGGCCGACACCACGACCGCCACTTCATGGCCTTGGTCGACGACATGTTTGACGCGCGCGGCCACGTTGCGAATTCGCTCCATCCCCGCCATGGAGGTGCCGCCGAATTTCATCACGATGCGCGCCATTTGCTT
The DNA here is from genome assembly GCF_005281675.1 of Sphingobium sp. MP9-4. Classification (NCBI taxonomy): domain Bacteria; kingdom Pseudomonadati; phylum Pseudomonadota; class Alphaproteobacteria; order Sphingomonadales; family Sphingobiaceae; genus Sphingobium; species Sphingobium sp. MP9-4. Next base: position 16,185 of record NZ_LUFI01000060.1, read on the forward strand.
GTCGAACCTGTCCTTTAAGCGTTTTCGAAGCAGGTGGAACACCTGCTGACTTCAGAAAACGCGACCAACAAAAGATATGGAGCAGCCGAGCCGATGCAATCGGATCGGACATTGCTCCAATTGTGAAACAAAATGTCCCAAAGGGGCAAAACGGCTGCCCTATTAGCAGCCGCGACGGATATGGCAAGCAATCCCGCCATCCGCTCGCCCTCCTTGCCGCCACCCGCGCTCCTACATGCCCCGCCTTCAAAGACATAGCTATGACAGCATGGCACATTGGCCTTCCCGCCGCCCGCTGCTAGAACGGCGGCACGAGTGCTTCGCCACCCAGCAAGACCCAAGGTGCATGATGACTGAGACGACCGCGACGATCGACCCGAAGGAAGCCGCCCATTTCGGCACCATGGCCGCTGACTGGTGGGATCCCAAGGGGTCGAGCGCGATGCTGCACAAGCTGAACCCGGTCCGCCTCGCCTATATCCGCGCCGCGATCGACCGGCATTGGGACAGCGACGATCATGGCTTCCGTCCGCTCAGCGGCAAGCGCGCGCTCGATGTCGGCTGCGGCGCCGGCCTGCTGGCCGAACCGCTTGCCCGCCTCGGCGCCAGCGTCACCGGCCTCGACGCCGCGCCCGAAAATATCGCCGTCGCTGTCGCCCATGCACAGGGCCAGGGCCTCGCCATCGACTATCGCGCCACCCCGGTCGAGCAGGTCGGCGACAGCGGCTATGATCTCGTCACCTCGATGGAAGTGATCGAACATGTCGCCGATCCCGCCGCCTTCGTTCGCGCCCTCGCGGCCAAGCTCGCGCCGGACGGGCTGATGATCCTCTCCACCCCCAACCGCACGCCGATGTCGCGCCTCGCCATGATCACCATCGGCGAAAGCATCGGCGGCATTCCCAAGGGCACGCATGACTGGGCCAAGTTCATCACCCCCGAAGAACTGACCGCCCTGCTCGAAGACGCGGGCCTGGAAGTCACCGACAGCAGCGGCCTCGCCTTCGATCCGGCACGCGGCTTCACCCTGTCGGCCAACACAGCGATCAACTATCTGCTGACGGCGCGGCACAAGGGCTGACGAAGACTCGGGCGCGCCAGCCTCAAGTCGACCGTCCCGCCATGGTCGAACGCGCCCCCGCCGCTTTGCGCCATGCCGGTCCGCGCACCGGAATAGCGCGCGGTTTTCCGGGACTTCCTCCCTTCCCCTGCCATCCAGCGCCAGAGAGGCCGCCCAAGAAACGCTGTTCTCACGAAAAGCATTTGCAACTAAATTTTAATTTCCAAACATCTTAAGCATCTAAATGGCAAATTCATTTGTGAAATTGTCATTTCATCTTTCGCCTGATAAAAATGCGGGTGCAGACATTGCCGGGTCGCCGTCTGCACCTTCGACCGCATGCGGGCCGACCAACGACGTCCTTCCCGCCCCCGGCCGATCATCCGCTCTCAGGAGATCGAAACATGAAACTGCTTTTTTGCCTCTGCCTTGCCGTGCCGCTGCTGCTGCCGGCCGCATCCCGCGCCCAATCATCCGCCCCCTCGATCGACGTGACGGCGCCCACCACCGCCCCGCCCACGCTCGACCGCTGGGTCGAACGCACCGGCAACATCCTCTCCAACCGGCTGCGCTATCCCACCATCCTGTCCGGGCCGGAGGAAGGCATCGTCCAGGTCAAGTTCGCCTGCAGCGACAGCGGTGCGCCGGCCGGCATCGCCCTGCTCAACTCGTCCGGCTCGCGCCAACTCGACAAGGCGGCGATGCGCGCCATCCAGAGCATCCCGACCCTGCATCCGCTGCCCGCCGGCATCGGCGCCGGGCAGAATTATGTCGCCACCATCCTCTTCGCCACGACCCAGGCCAGCTACAATCGGCAGATCCGCGATCTCCAGCGGCAGGCGCTCGACAATAATGCCCGCTTCGCCCGTCGCGCGGGTGGCCCCGCCATGGCCATCGCCCTGCTCGACACGCCGGACACCCCGCGCGCTGTCAACTGAGCCAGGCTCTGCGGGCGCGTGAAAGGGGCGCGCCCGCAGTCCCTCTCGCTGCGCCCCGTGCGTTGCACTATCCATCGGCTGATGGCATCACCGGCCGATCGGGACAGCCGCTTGAGCCCGCGGCACAGCGAGGGGGATCATCCTATGGCCATGGATCCGCGGATCGACGCCTATATCGCCGCCCAGGCGGACTTCGCCCGCCCCATTCTCGACCATATCCGCGCGCTGATGCACGCCGCGTCGCCGGACATGGGCGAAGCGGTCAAATGGGGCATGCCCTTCTTCACCTACAAGGACCAGAATCTCGCCAACATGGCCGCCTTCAAGGGCCATGCCGCCTTCGGCTTCTGGCATGACAAGGTTGGCAGGGAAGATGCCAGCGACGACGCCATGGGCCAGTTCGGCCGCCTCACCGTCCTTTCCGACCTCCCGTCCGATGCCGCCATCGCCGGCCTGATCGCCCAGGCCATGGCCCTGATCGACGCCGGCGATCGCCCACGCACCGGCCCCAAGCCGCCCAAAGCGCCTTTGCCCGTCCACCCCGCCTTCGCCGACGCCATCGCCGCCAACTCGGTGGCGGCGGCCATCTGGGCCGCCTTCCCGCCCGGCAAGATCCGCGACTATTGCGAGTGGATCAATGAGGCGAAGACCGACGCCACCCGCGACAAGCGCATCGCCCAGGCCGTCGACTGGATTGGCGAGGGCAAGGGCCGCAACTGGAAATATGAGAAGAAATAGGGACTTACTTCCGTCCCTCCCGCGGCTCTGCGGGCCAGCAATTGGTGCAGCGCCGCCAGCAACTGACGCCCGGCATCGCTGCCGCCGGCTTCAGCCCCGGTTCGGGATGCAGCCCTGCCAATATCTCCGGTGAGACGCCCTCTGGCGCGGCGCGACTGTGGCACATCAGGCATCGGGCGCGATAGGCTGCGCGCGTCAGGCCGGAATGATCCTCCTGCGCGCGCGGCCGCTCCGGCATGGCGAGCAGCATGCCCGCCACTCCGATGAAAATGGCCATGCCCCGCGCGCATATCGTGCGGGGCATGGCCATCCTGTTCGGCGACCTGTTTAGAATTTTTGGCCGAACCTTATGCCGAAGAATTGCGGCTTGATCGTGAAGGTGCGCGAGCTGTTGGCGCAGAAGTCGATCGAGCAGAAGGTGTTGCGCGTCAGCTGCCCACGCTTGTCGAAGGCGTTCTGCAGGAACAGAGTGACGCTCCAATTATCCTTCTTGATCCCGCCCGAAAAATCGAAGCTGACAAAGCCCTTGGTATTGCCCAGCAGCTCGTTGCTCTCGACGTTCAGATCCTGCGTCGCGCCGGTCTGGTAGAGCGCCGCGCCCTGGATATAGGCGGCATAGTCGCCCAGGTCGGTGTCATAGCGGATCGATGTCGTCCCCTTGAAGCGCGGCTGGCGCGGCAGGCGGGTGCCGTTGGCGGCCGCGACCTGCGGCGTCGGCGGGCTCGATCCTTCGACGAAATCGCCCAGCGTACAGCTGCTCAGCTGGGCGATCGACTCGGTCTCGGTATTGAGCGCGAAGTTGCAGAAATCGCCCTTCAGCTTGGCATCGTTGAACGCGCCGGAGGTGGAGATCGTCACCTTGCCCAGCCGCAGGTCCGCATCATATTCGATGCCCTTGACCTCGGCCTTGCCGGCATTGCCGGTCATGCCCGCGCCCTGTGCGCCCGACACGACCACGCCATATTGGATATTGTTCCACTTCTCATAATAGACGGCGGCGTTGAAGCGGAAGATATTGTTCCAGGTGGTCTTTACGCCGACTTCGAAATTGGTCAGCGTTTCCGACTTGAACGGCGCGACATTGACGATCTTACCCAGGCTGCGGATGCGCAGCGGCCGGTTGAACCCGCCGGGGCGGAAGCCGGTCGAATAGTTGAAATAGACCATCTTGTCGGGCTGGAACTGCCAGTCGAGCGCGACCTTGTGGGTCTCGCCATCCTCCTTGTAGCGGCCGGTGCCGTCCGCCGCATTGGGGTTGGTGTTGACGCAGGTCAGCCGCTCGTCATCGGGCAGCGGCGTGGTGCAACCCACGCCTGCGGCCGATCCGGCCACGCCGGCAAAGCCCCGAACCTTGTAGTCGGTCCAGAAATAGCGGATGCCGCCGGTCAGCTTCAGCGTCGGCGTGATGTTGTAATGGCCTTCGGCAAAGATCGCCTTGTCATGATAGAGCTGGTCCTGCTCGACATAATAGAAGGCGTCGCCCTTCACCGCCTGGGTGCCCAGGATCATCGTGCCCAGCGGATTGCCGTTGGCGTTGATGACGTCGCTGGTATCGAAATAGGGATTGCCGTCCTCGTCATAGGCGATGCCATACATGGCCGGCACGCCGATCAGCCCGCCCGCCACATCGCCGCCGCCGGTCGCGGTATAGCCGGTGATCGTATCCAGTCCGCGGATCGCATAGCTGGTGTTCAGCTCATTCTTCTGCCGCTGGTAGAAGCCACCGACGGTCACGTCGAACGGCCAGTCCTTGGGCGTCGAGATCCGCAATTCCTGGGTGAATTTGTTGCGGTGCGTGTCGGCATGATAATATTGGGTCGGATTGATCATCTGGCACTGCTGGCTGGCGCCTGAGCCCGTGCAATTGTCGAAGAATTGCAGATAGCTTTCATAGCCCGGCCCGAAGCCGTCATAGGTGACCGTGTAATAGGTATAGTCGTTCAGCGTGCGGGTGCGGCGCTTGAAATAGCCGGTAGCCGAGACGATGTCCCAATCGCCGATATGGCCATGGATCGACAGCGCCGCCTGATACCAGCGATCGTCATTCTTGGTCTGGTCATAGTCATGGACTTCCAGGTCGCCGACCCGCGGATCATAGCCGAAATAGCCGCGCGCCACCTGCTTCTGGGCCGTGATCTCGGGCGTGATGTCCCAGCCCTCGGTCGGCTGCCACAGCAGCTGGAAGCGGCCGCCAAATTCGCGGATGGTGTTGTAATCATCCTTGGCGATGTCGCTATTGTCGAGCGTGTAGGATGTGTTGGGGTTGTTGTCGCCCAGCGTCAGCGTCGACGAACTGCCATCGTTGAACGTGCCATTGTTGGGCGTATTGTCGATATAGCCGCCGTCGCGCCGATAATAGCCCATGGCCCGCACCGCCAGCGTCGGCGCCAGCGGCACGTTGATGTAGGATTCCAGCTGGCCGCCGAAATCGCCCTTGCCATATTTATTGGCTTCCACGTCATAGCCGAACTCGAACGTGTCGAGCTTGGGCTTGTTGGTGATCAGGCGGATGGTGCCGGCCAGCGAGCCCGCGCCATAGAGCGTGCCCTGAGGCCCCGACAGCGCCTCAACCCGCTCCAGGTCATAGGCATGGATATCGGGCACTTCGGTGCCGGTGATCGGCATGTCGTCCAGATAATAGCCGACCGAGGCATAGGCACCGCCGGCGGGCACGATGCCGCGGAAGAAGGCGGTGTTGCGGCCGGGGCCAATGCCCTCGAACGAAACCGACGGCAGCAGGGCGGCGAAATCGCTCAGGCCCTTCACCTGTCGTTCCTGCAATTTCTCCGCGCCCAGCGCCTGCATCGAAATCGGCACCTTCTGGATGCTCTGCGCGCTGCGCGTCGCGGTGACGACGATCTCGCCCAGCCCCTGCTCGGCCTCGGCGGCGGCCGCATCGGCGGCGGCGGCATCGGCTGCCGGGGCCTGCGCCAGTGCCGGCGCGGACAGGATCATCGGTGTGAGGAACGTGCTCGTGCCAAGCGCGCAGAACGTGCGCACTCTTCGCGAGCGGAGACGAATGGCCATACGAATACCCCCTGATACGCGTTGCGACTCGTCCTCTCCTGCGAAATTCGCCCGGTGCTCCGGGTCTCCTTCCCTGACGCGTTCGCATGGCCTCGCGCACCGGCGGCCGACAGGGCGAAGGATGCCCCGCCCGAAAGAGAGACTCTTTCAGGATCGCCGCCAGACGCTGGCCACGCTGTTTATCTGTTCCATAATCCCCGGACTGTTCGCTTTTGCAGCAATCAGAACAACTGTCCTAAATTCGATACTGCCGATCGGACACGCCCTGTCAAGCAGCTGTTCGGCGACTTTTTGAAACTTTTACGACAAGCTGACTCGACGCCTGCCTGCGGCCGACATAAGATTTTGAGCAGTCGCACAAATATGAGGGGCTATGGGGAACGCGTCCGCCGTATCGGCAACCGACAGCATCCAGACGGCGCTGGCAGACGCTGCCGCCCTGCTCGACGCCCGCCCCGATGCGGCCTTGGCGCAGGCCGAGGCTATCCTGCGCCGGGCCGGGCGCCTGCCCCCCGCCGAACTGCTGATCGGACAGGCGCTGCGCCGCCTCGGCAAGCCCAAGGCCGCACTGGCCCGGCTCGCCCCCCTCGCCCGCCAGCATCCCAGCGTCCCGGCGATATTGTGGGAACTGGCCCAGGCCGCGCAGGAAGCCGGCGACCAGCGTCAGGCGATCGGCGCGCTCGAAAGCCTGACCCGCCAGCAACCCGGCGTCCCCGGCGGCTGGTTCATGCTGGCCGGGCTGCTACGCACGATTGGGCGCGATGGCGATGCCTGGCGTGCCGACCTGTCGGGCGTCCACGCCGCCTCGCGCGATCGCGACCTGCTGGCAGCGGCAATGGCGATGAACGAGGGGCGACTGGACGACGCGGCCACGCTGCTGTCGGCGCGCGCCGATCGCCTGCCCGACGATCCCGCCGGCATCCGCCTGATGGGTGAGGTGCAATGGCGGCGCGGCGACATGAATGCCGCCCTCGCTCATGTCGAGCGCGCCGTCGCGCTGGCACCCGGCTTCGACCTCGCCCGCGATTTCCTCATCCGCCTGCTATTGCAGAACAACCGCCTGAGCGAAGCGCTGGCCCATGCCGAAACCCTCGCCCGCTCGCCGATCCATAATCCGGGCTATGACCTCATCCGCGCATCGGTGCTGGTGCGGCTGGGCGATCAGGACGCTGCGCGCTCCATTTATGAAAGCCTGCTGGCCGACCGTCCCGACCAGCCGCAGGTCTGGCAGAATCTGGGCCATGCGCTCAAGACGCTGGGGCGACAGGCCGACGCGGTCCATGCCTATCGCCAGGCGGTGCATCATCGCCCGACCATGGGCGAAGCCTGGTGGAGCCTCGCCAACCTCAAGACCGTGAAGCTCGACGCCGCCGACATCGCGACGATGGAGCGCGCGCTCGAAACCCTGGCCCGCGATGGCCAGACGGAGGGCGAGGATGTCTTCCACCTCCATTTTTCGCTCGGCAAGGCGCAGGAGGATCGCAAGGCGGACGAAGCCGCCTTCCGCCATTATGACGCCGGCAACCGGCTGCGCCGCGCCATGATCCGCCACGATGCCGGCGAATTTTCCGCCGAAGTGGCGGCCACCGCCGCGACCTTCAGCGCGCGCTTCATCGCCGCCATGGGCGATGGCGGCTGCCCCGCGCCCGACCCGATCTTCATCGTCGGCCTGCCGCGCGCGGGATCGACATTGGTCGAACAGATCCTCGCCAGCCACAGCCAGGTCGAAGGCACGATGGAACTGCCCGAGATGATGATGATCGCCAGCCGCCTGCAATCGCGGGTGGACGATGGCGAATTTGCCGATTTCGCGGCCATGGCGGCGTCGCTGACCCCGGCCGACCGCCGGCGTCTGGGCGAGGAATATGTCGAGCAGACCCGCGTCCACCGCCAGAGCGGCAAGCCGCGCTTCATCGACAAGATGCCCAACAACTGGCAGCATGTCGGCCTCATCAAGCTGATCCTGCCCAATGCCAGCATCATCGACGCGCGGCGCCATCCGATGGGCTGCTGCTTTTCCGGCTGGAAACAGCATTTTGCCCGCGGCCAGGCCTTCACCTATGACCTCACCGACATAGGCCTTTATTATCGCGACTATGTCGCGCTGATGGCCGCCTATGACGCGGCCGCGCCGGGCCGGGTCCACCGCGTCATCTACGAACAGATGGTCGCCGACACGCTCGGCGAGGTCGACCGGCTGCTCGCCTATCTCGGCCTCGATTTCGAGGCGGCCTGCCTGTCCTTCTGGCAGACCGACCGGGCGGTGCGCACCGCCAGTTCCGAACAGGTGCGCCAGCCCATCTATACCGGCGGCGTCGATCATTGGCGGCGATTCGAACCCTGGCTGACCCCGCTGGCCGACGCGCTCGGGCCGATCGCGCAAAGCTATCCCGACCTGCCGCCGCGCTGATCATGCGCGCCTTTCATCCCCTCCCTTCCAGGGAGGAGCCGGCGGTGGGTGCTCCGCGAAGCGGCGGCCTGCGCACAAGTGGGCAGAAGCGCGCTAAACCGCGCCACCCTCCCCCCGTCGCGGAAAGCGCACGCGGATATGCGTGCCCGCGCCGCCCTCGACAATCTCCACCTGCGCGCCCATGCGCGACGCGGCGGACTGGACGATGGCAAGGCCCAGCCCCGTCCCCTCCGGCGCGCTGGCGCCGCCCACGCGAAAGAAGCGTTCGAACACCTTGTCGCGATGCTCCACCGCAATGCCGGGGCCGTCGTCGCTGACCGTCATCAGGGTCGCGTCCTCGCCCTGCGCCAGCGCGATCGTCACCGTGCCGCCGGACCGGTTATAGCGGATGCCATTGTCGACCAGATTGGCCAATATCTCGAACACCAGCGTGCGATGCGCCTCGACGCGATAGCTTTCCGCGTCCGACGCTTCCAGATTGAGTTCGACCTGCGCCTGGATCGCCTGGTTGATCAGCCGGTTGACCACCACCGCGCTGACCTCTTTCAGGTCCACCGTCTCCAGTGGCGGCGATGCCCCGGCTTCCTCGGCCCGCGCCAGCGCCAACAACTGCGTCACCAGCCGCTCCAGCCGCTGCGCCGCATCGGCAATCTCGTCGAACGCCTCGCGCGATCCCCGGCGCGCCAGCTCGATCTGCACCTTCAGGACCGAAATCGGCGTGCGCATCTGGTGCGAGGCATCGGCGGTGAAGCGGCGCACGCCCCCCGTGGCCTGGTCCAGCTGGCGCAGCAGCCGGTTGAACGCCCGCGCCAATGGCCGCAATTCGCTCGGCAACGGCCCCGCATCCAGCGCCGAGAAATCCGGCCGCGCGCTGCCATCGCGCACCTCGACCGCGCGCCGCAGCCGCAGCAACGGCCGCAGGCTCCAGCCCAGCGCCGGCCGCAGCAGCAGGATCGCCACCCCCACCAGCGTCAGTTCGCCGATCAGCAGCGCGATCATCAGCCGGTGCATCAGCGCCCGCCGGTTATCCAGCGTCTCGGCCACCTGCACGATCACCGGGTCGGCGATCCGCGGCAGGCTGCGCTTCACCTCGCCGATGCGGATGTCCTGCCCGCGATACCGGGCAAAGCGGAACCGCGGCTGGTCGACCGGCATGGTCCGCGGGTCGGGCGCGGGCAGATCGGCATAGCCGGTCAGCAGCGTGCCGCCCACCGCGATCCGGTAATAGACATTGTCCCGCTCGCTATTCTCCAGCATGCCAAAGGCGGCGGGCGGCAGGTCCAGCGTCACCTCGCCCCGTTCCACCTGCACGGTTTCGGCGATCGCGCCCAGCGCGCCGCCCAGCACCCGGTCGTTGGTCCGGCGGACGACGTCGGAAATCAGCGTCGCGCCGCCCACGCCGATGATCGCCGCCGCGCCCAGCATCGGCCCCAGCATCGCCGCCAGCAGGCGGGTGCGCAGGGCAATGGCCCGCCCCTCGCCCGATGGCCGTCCCTCATTGGGCATCGAGCATATAGCCCACGCCGCGCACCGTGCGGATGCCCGGCCCGTCGGGCGCCAGCTTGCCGCGCAGCCGGGTCACATGCACCTCGATCGCATTGCTGCCGACCGGCTCGTCAAAACCGAACACCTCGCCGATCAGCAATTCGCGCGGCACCACCTGCCCGGCTCTGGTCGCCAGCGACTCGAGCACCGCCAGTTCACGCCGGCGCAGGTCCAGCGCCCGTCCGGCGACATCGGCGGCACCGGTCGATCGATTGATGGTCAGCGGCCCGACCGTGATTTCCGGGGTCGGATCGCCACCGCGCCGCCGCCCCAGCGCCCGCACCCGCGCTTCCAGTTCCTGCGGCTCGAAGGGCTTGCGCAGATAATCGTCGGCGCCCAGGTCCAGCCCCCGCACCCGGTCGTCCAGCGCATCGCGTGCGGTCAGCATCAGCACCGGCACTTTCTCGCCGCGCCGGCGCAATTCCGCCAATACGGTGAAGCCGTCGATATCGGGCAGGCCCACGTCCAGTATCACCAGTGCATAGGGTTCCCCGCCCACCACCGCCAGCGCATCCTCGCCGGTCGCGACATGGTCCACCGCATGGCCGCCCGCCCGCAGCAGGGCTGCAATGCTGCGCGCCAGTGCGGCGTCATCCTCGATCATCAAAATCCGAATAGGGCACCCGATGCTGAAAGGTTGATGACAGCTTGGCTTCGTAACTGCCTCTCCCAATCCGACAGAAGAACGGAACATGTGAGGAGCAGGGTCGATGCGAAGGGTTATTCAGATAGTGGCGGCGCTGGCAAGCCTGTCCGTCACCAGCGCGACAGCGGTAGCGCAAAGGCCAACCGGCTATCCGCGTTCCTATGACGATCTGATCGGCGATGCCCGTGCCGAACGGCAGGTCATCGTCTATGCCAATGCCGACACGTCGGAAATGGCACCGGTCATCCTGGCGTTCCAGCGCCGCTATCCCGGCGTCACCGTCAGCTATTCCGACCTCGGGTCGAACGAGATGTTCCGCCGCTTCTCGACCGAGGCGCGCAGCGGCCGGATGTCAGCCGACCTGGTCTGGTCGTCAGCGATGGACCAGCAGGTCAAGCTCATCAACGACGGCTTTGCCCAGGCCTATGCCAGCCCGGAAAAGCCCGCCCTGCCCGCCAATGCGGTGTGGAAGAATATGGGCTTTGGCGTCACCGCAGAGCCGATCGCCTATGTCTACAACAAGAAGGCGATTGCCAATCCGCCACGCAGCCACGCCGCGCTGGAGGCGATGCTGCGCAAGGATAGCAAGACGCTGACCGGCAAGGTCGCGACCTTCGATCCCGCCCGGTCGAACACCGGCTATCTCTATCTGACGCAGGATTATGCCATCACCCGCGACACCGGTTCGCTGGTGGAGGCGATGGCCGCGACCCGGCCGCAACTGCACATCACCACCGAACCGATGCTGCGCGGCGTGGCCGAAGGCAAATTCTCGATCGCCTATAATGTGATCGGCTCCTACGCGCAGGAACGCGCCCGCCGCGACCCGCGCATCGGCGTCGTCTTTCCCGAAGATTATACCATCGTGATGTCGCGCATCGCCTTCATCGCGCGCGAGGCGCGGCACCCTGCCGCCGCCAAGCTGTTCCTCGACTTCCTCCTCTCGCGCGAAGGGCAATCGCTGCTCGCACAACATAGCCTCTGGCCGGTGCGGACCGACATCAACGGCCGCCGCCTGCCCGCTGCCCAGGCCCGCTCGATCCGCGTCGGCCCGCAGCTTCTCGTCAATCTCGACCGCCTCACGCGCCAGCGCTTCCTGCGCGAATGGCAGGCGGCCCTTATTTCCGGAGCCCGATAAGCATGTCCCATCTGATGTTGCGCGGCGGTTGCGCCGCGCTGGCACTGATCGTCGCCACGCCCGCCCTCGCCCAGACGCCCAGCGCCGATGACCTGGCCGCTCTGGTAAAGGCCCAGGCGGCCGAGATCGCCGCGCTCAAGGCCCGGCTCGACAAGATCGAGGGGCAACAGGCCGCCGCCCAGGCCGCGACGCCCCCCGCCGCTGCGCAGCCCGCGCCGCAAATGGCCCAGCAGGACACGGCCCAGCCGCTGGTCATCGCCCCCTTCGCGCCGCAGATCGTGCCCCCCGGCCCGGCCGATATCGACGTGGCCCAGGCCCGCGCGGTCGCCGCCAATCCGTCCGGCGTCACCACCGAATGGGGCGCGGGCCTGCCCGTCTTCCGCTCGGCCGACGGCGTCTTCACCTACAAGCCGCGCGGTCGCATCCTGGTCGACGTCAGCTCGACCATGGGGTCGAAATATGGCGGCCGCAACACCACGACGACCGGCATGCGCGCGCTGCGCCTGGGTCTGGAAGGCGGCGTCGGCCCGCATTTCTTCTACCAGTTCGAAAGCGATTTTTCGGAGAATGAGGTCGACATCGTCACCGCCTTCCTGGGCTATCGCAACAAGATCAGCAGCAAGGTCGATTATGACGTGCGCGCGGGGCACCTGTTCAACGACCGCGCCTTCGAAGGCAGCACCGGTTCGGACTCCACCCCCTTCCTGGAACGGGGCGTGGTGTCGACCGCCATCATCCCGCAGCGCGGCTTCTACGGCATCGGCATCATGGGCCGCATGTTCGGTCCCAACTGGCATGCCTCGCTCAGCGTGACCGGCGACCGCGTCGATGGCGAACAGGCGACCAATGACAGCCGCACCTTCAGCGGCCGTGCGCACTGGAACCCGATCAGGACCGATCGCTCGCTGCTCCATGTCGGCGGCTGGTTCTTCGACGAAGCCCTGTCGTCCGCCGCGACCACGCTGACCCGCAGCACCGTCATCGGCGGCCGCTTCAACGGCGCGGTCCGCGTCACCACCGGCGAACTGCTCGGCGGCCGCTCGACCACCGGCTATGGCGCGGAACTGGGCGGCTATGTCGGCGGCCTTTGGGTGATGGGTGAGGCCGGTCGCCGCATCGCGCGGCTCGACGGCGGACGCCCCAGCTTCGAAAGCAAGGCCTGGAGCCTGTCGAGCGGCCTGTTCCTGACCGGCGAACTGCCGCCCTACAACCCGCGCCTCGGCAGCTTCGGCCAGCCCAATGTGCTCGACCCCGTGCTCGACGGCGGCCTCGGCGCGATCGAGCTGACCGCCCGCTACGAAAATCTCGATTATACCGACCTGGTGCTGGGCGGCGACGGCTGGGCCGCGACGCTGGGCGTCAACTGGTATCTCAACAGCTTCACCCGGATCCAGCTCAACGGCATCCAGTGGCACACCAACAACCGCGCCGGCACCTACACGGGCGGCGATGACGGCCAGACCGTCAGCGCCCGCGTCGGCGTGACCTTCTGATCCTCCTTCCTCCAGCCCCCTCAAGGACGCAGCGATGAATCTTGCCCTGCTCGGCTTCCTGATGGTCGCCACCTTCATGACGCTGATCATGACCAAGCGGATGACGCCGCTGGTCGCGCTGATCGTCATCCCCTCGCTGTTCGGCGTGATCGCCGGTCAGGCCGCCGGCCTTGGCGACATGATGATCGACGGCATCAAGAATCTGGCGCCGACCGGCGTCATGCTGCTGTTCGCCATCCTCTTCTTCTCGACCATGACCGACACCGGCCTGTTCGACCCGCTGGTCGCCCGGCTGGTGAAGATCGTGCATGGCGATCCGCTGCTGATCCTGCTGGGCACCGTGGTGCTCTGCTCGATCGTCAGCCTCGACGGCGACGGGTCTACCACCTACATCATCACCATCGCCGCGCTGCTCCCCCTCTACAAAAGGTTCGACATGAACCGGCTCTATCTCGTCTGCCTGCTGATGGTGACGAGCGGGATCATGAACCTGACCCCGTGGGGCGGGCCGACCGCCCGCGCCGCGAGCGCGCTGAAGCTGGACCCGGCCACCCTGTTCCTGCCGCTCATCCCCGGCATGATCGCCGGCCTCGCCTTCCTGCTCGGCCTCGCCTTCTGGTTCGGCATCAAGGAACGCCGGCGCCTCGGCAAGGTGCAGGCGCGCCAGTCGGTCGCCCCGTCGGACCTGGGCGTCTCGCAATATCCCGAAGCGCGCCGGCCGCATCTGCGCTGGTTCAACGGCCTGCTGGTGGTGGCGCTGCTCGTCCTGCTGGTCTGGGGCGTGCTGCCGCTCTCGGTGCTGATGATGATCGCCTTCGCCATCGCCATGATCGTCAACTATCCCGGCGTCGCCCAGCAGAAGGAACGGATCGCCGCCCATGCCGGCAATGTCCTGTCGGTCGTGTCGCTGATCTTCGCCGCCGGCATCTTCACCGGCATCCTCGGCGGCACCGGCATGGTGGAGGCGATGAGCAAGGAAGTCGTCGGCGTCATCCCGCCCGCGCTCGGCCCCTATATGGCGCCGATCACCGCCCTGCTCTCCATGCCCTTCACCTTCTTCATCTCCAACGATGCCTTCTATTTCGGCATGCTGCCGATCCTCGCCGAAGCCGGCGCCCATTATGGCGTCGAACCGATGGCGATCGCCCGCGCCTCGCTGATGGGCCAGCCGGTCCACCTGCTCAGCCCGCTGGTCCCCTCCACCTATCTGCTGGTCAGCCTGGCGGGTGTGGACCTGGCCGATCATCAGCGCTTCACCCTGCTGCCCGCCGCGGCGGTCGGCATCGTCATGACTTTGGTCGGCATGATCGCCCTGGCCTTCCCCTTTGTCGCCTAGGGGATTGGACACACTCCTCCGCTTCCTGGCGGCGCTTGCCGTCGGGGCGGCCGGCGGCGCGCTTTTCTGGTCGATCCATGCGCCACTGCCCTGGGTGCTCGGATCGATGGCGGCCTGCGCGGTCGCCAGCGTCGCCGGTTTGCCGATTCAGGCTTCCGCCGCCACCCGCCGCCCGATGGCGGCGGGTGGCGGCGTGGTGCTGGGTAGCAGCTTTGGCCCGCATTTGTTGCCACAGGCGCGCGACTGGATCATCCCGCTCGCCGCCCTGCCCTTCTTCCTCGCCACCGCCGCGCTGCTGTGCGTCACCTATTTCCGCAAGGTCGCGAAGTTCGACCCTGCCACCGCCTATTTCGCCGGCATGCCCGGCGGCATTGCCGAGATGGTGGTGATGGGGGCGGAGCGCGGCGCCGACGAGCGCGCCATCGGCCTGATCCATGGCGCGCGCATCTTCCTCGTCGTCTTCATCCTGCCCTTCCTGATCCGGCTCGACCATGCGCCGGTCGCGGCCAGCGCCATCACCCCGGTGACCGGCGATGTCGCCAGCTGGTCGCTGCTCTTCTGGGGGCTGGGCTGCGCGCTGCTGGGCCTGCTGATCGGCCGGCTGCTGCGCCTGCCCGCCTGGCATCTGGTCGGGCCGCTGGCGGTCAGCGCCGCCGTGCATATGAGCGGCCTCGCCGATTTCCGCATTCCCGGCTGGGCGCTGGCCGCGGCACAGGTCGGCCTTGGCGCCACCATGGGCTGCCGCTTCGTCGGCCTGACATTGAAGGAATTGCTGCGCATCCTGGCGCTGGCGGCGGGGTCGACGGCGATCCTGCTGGCCGTCACCTTTGCCTGGGCGGCGGGGATCGGCACGCTTGCCGGGGTCGATCCGGTACTGCTGACTCTCGCTTATTCGCCGGGCGGTCTCGCCGAAATGAGCATGGTCGCGCTCAGCCTGGCGCTGGAACCGGGCGTCGTCGTCATCCACCATCTGACCCGCGTCATCCTGGTGCTGATCTGCGCGCCGCTCGGCTTTGCTTCCATGGGGCGGAAGAGCGGGGCCGACTGACCGGCCCCGCGCTCTCTTATGCGCCTCTGGCGCATCCGCACCGGCCCGCGCCCCCACCCGACCTCCCATCAGGGTACCATGTCTGGGCGGTCGGGTGGGGGCGCGGGCCGGTGCCGCATCGAAAATGCGCTCTTCCGCGCATTTTCCAAATCAGCTCTCAGAACAGGGTGATGAGGCCCGTGGCCGGGTCGATCGCCCCTTCATAGATCATCTTGCCGGCGACATAGAGGATCACGATCAGGCCGAAATAGGCGATCGCGCGATAGCGTTCGATCACGCGGGCCAGCAGGTTCGCCGCCACGCCCATCAGCGCCACCGACAGGACAAGGCCGATCACCAGGATGCCGGGATGCTCCCGCGCCGCGCCGGCCACCGCTAGCACATTGTCCAGGCTCATGCTGACGTCGGCGATCGCGACCGCCCAGGCCGCCTGGGCAAAGCCCTTGGGCGCAGCCTTGCCGGCAATATCCTCGGCATCTTCCGGTTCGCCATGCGCGCGCAGTTCGCGCCACATCTTCCAGCCGACCCAGACCAGCAGCAGGCCGCCGGCAAAGACCAGGCCGACAAGCTGCATCAGCTGCGTGACCAGCAGGGCAAAGGCGATGCGCAGAACCAGCGCGGCGATCACGCCGATCGCGATCACCTTGCGCCGCGATGCAGGCGGCAGGCCGGCGGCCAGCGCGCCGACGACGATCGCATTATCCGCCGCCAGCATGATGTCGATCAGCACCACCTGGCCAAAGGCGGCCAGCGCGGATGGAGAGCCGAGATTGGAAAAATCGGCGACTATGTGAGTCCAGATATCGTTCATAAATCCTCTCGCCGTCCCGCAAGGCAACGACGTGAAGAACATCACCGCCGCAGCGAACAGCCTATTGGGTGTGAATTGGGCCGCCGCCGATTAGCGAAGCAGCCTGTCATCAACCTTTCAGCCGCGCTGTGCGGACATGGTGCGATGCCGCTGGCGCGGCTTGTTGAAGAAACGGATCGCCAGCCACCCCAGCAGCAGCGGCACCAGGCACAGGCCCAGCGCCATCATCGCGAAATGCTCCGCCTCGAAATCGAAATGGGTCAGCCGGCCGCCAGCCAGATAGCCGGGCAACAGCAGCGCCGGCACCCACAGCAGGGCGGACAGGATATTGGCGATCTGGAACGGGCCATGCGGCATCTTCACCACGCCCGCGACCACCGGCACGGTCGAGCGGACCGGCCCCAGGAAGCGGCCGAGCAGCACCGAGATGAAGCCATAGCGGCGAAAGAAGAGCCGCGCCCGCGCAAAGGCCAGCCGATGCCCGCGCAGCCAGCGATGGCGATAGATGGCCGGCCCGACCGACCGCCCCAGCGTATAGGATACCCAGTCGCCCAGGATCGCGCCGAACACGGCGCAGGCGAACACTGGCGCCGGATCGACCAGCCCCGCCCCGATCAGCCCGCCGACCGCAATCATCGTGGCGATCGCCGGCACGAACAGCCCGATCACCACCAGCGATTCGAAAAAGGCCAGCACGCCGATGATCGGCCCGCTCCACCAGCCATAGCGGGTAATCATGTCCAGGATGAGATCAGACAGGTCAGACATGCTCGATCAACGCACCAACAGGGAAGGAGTCGCAACCTAGGGCGATCCGATGAGCCTTTGGTTAACCGATGGACGAGCTGTTTCCTGTCTGCGGCCGGACGGATGCTGTCAATGATAGTTTCTCAACCGATCCCGCCATGGCTTTGCATTTCCCGACAAACGGCTAGAAACCAGTCGCTTGCCACGAAAGGGCCATGACATATGGAATATCGCACGCTCGGTCGCACCGACCTCTGGGTCAGCCTGATCTGCCTTGGCACCATGACCTGGGGATCGCAAAACAGCGAAGCCGAAGCGCACGCCCAGCTCGACTATGCGATCGGCCAGGGCGTCAATTTCATCGACACCGCCGAAATGTATCCGGTCACCCCGGTCAGCCGCGAGACCCAGGGCCTGACCGAAGCCTATATCGGCAGCTGGATCGCCGGGCGAAAGAAGCGCGACGACATCATCCTGGCGACCAAGGTGGCCGGCCCCGCGCGCGATCCCTCGCGCGGCATCCGCACGGCGGACCGGCTCGATCGCCGGAACATCGAACAGGCAATCGACGACAGCCTGCGCCGGTTGCAGACCGACTATATCGATCTCTACCAGGTCCACTGGCCCGACCGGCCCGTCCCCTCCTTCGGCGTGCGCGGCCTGTCCGCTCTGGCCGACCGGCCCGACACCGTGCCGATCGAGGAAACGCTCGATGCCCTTGCCGATCTGGTGAAGGCGGGCAAGATCCGCCATGTCGGCGTGTCGAACGAAACGCCTTGGGGCGTCAGCGAATATCTGCGCCTGGCGCGGGACCAGGGCCTGCCCCGCATCGCGTCGATCCAGAACGCCTATAATCTGCTTAACCGCGTGTTCGAAATCGGCCTGTCCGAATTTGCCCTGCGTGAAGATGTCGGCCTGCTCGCCTATTCGCCGCTCGCCGGCGGCAATCTGACCGGCAAATATCTGGGCGGGGTGATCGCGCCCGGCACCCGCCGCGACGTCGCGCGCCAGTTCGTCCGCTACGACCTGCCCGGCCAGGCACCGGCCGCCGCCCGCTATGTCGCGATCGCCCATGCCCATGGCCTTGATCCCGCCCAGCTCGCACTCGCCTATGTCAACAGCCGCCCATTCGTCACCGCGACGATCATAGGCGCGACCTCGCTGGACCAGCTCAGGGCTGACATCGACAGCGTCAACCTGACGCTCAGCGCCGACGCCATCGCCGCGATCGAGGCGGTGCATCGCGACCTGCCCGACCCCTGCCCCTGACCGGGGCCGGCCGCCGCGCTACAGCGTCAGCCGGAACAGCGCGCCGCCCGATGGCGCGCTGTCGATCTCGATCGTGCCGTCATGCGCCAGCAGCACCTGCCGACCAAGGCTCAGGCCGATGCCGCTGCCGGTCTTCTTGGTGGTGAAGAAGGGCAGGAAGATGTCGTGGCGCAGCGCCTCGGGCACGCCGGGGCCATTGTCCGCCACCTCGATCCGGGTGCGCCCGGCGCTGATCGCCGCGATGCTCAGCGACACTTCCGGCCGGTCGCGATGGCATTCGGCTGCATCCGCTGCATTGCGCAGCAGGTTGATGACCACCTGCGCCAACAGGTCGGGATCGGCATCGATGCGATGGTCGGCCGGGCTGACCCGCACATCCAGATGCACGCTCGCGCGATCGGCATCGGCCGCGAACAGCTTGGCCAGTTCGTCGGCAAAGGGCCGCGCCGCGAACAACCGGCGATCGACCAGCGGCGGGCGGGTGATGGTGCGATAGGTTTCGACGAAATGCATCACCCCGTCGGCGCGCCGGGCCAGCGAATCGACGGCAGCACGGGCATCGGCGATCAGCGGATCGCCGCCATCGTCCGCCTGCGCCATCAGGTCCGACGCGGTGCGGGCGAGCGAGGTCACCGGCGTCATCGAATTCATGATCTCATGCGTCAGCACGCGGATAAGGTCGCTCTGCGCCGCCACCTCGACCGCGTTCAGGGCCTGCTGGATCACCTGCACCGCAATCACCCGCGTCGCCCCGCCCAGCCGGGTCAGGCTGGCGCAGCGGATCAGCACGCGCTGCGGCCCGATATCGGTCTCGATCAACATGGTCTGACTGCGCCCCGGCTCCAGCGCGGTCAGCGTCGCGGCGAAATGGCCGCCATAGGGGGCATAATCGTCCGGCCGCACCCCGGCATGGCGGTTGAACAGCTTGCGCGCTGCCTTGTTCACCGGCTCGATGCGGCCATCGGGCGCGATCGTCAGCAGCGCGGCGGGCGCATCATCGGCCAGCGCCTCGTAGAAGCGCGACGCCTCCTGCAAGCGCACCCGATCGTCGCGCAGCTTGCGGATGCCGCGGTCGAGCGCCGCGCCCAACTGGTCGAAGCCGCTGTCCGACCCCGGCCGGGCGAAGCGCGCCTGCAGGTCGCCAAACTCGATCGCCTCGACAAAGCGGGCCAGTTCGAAATTGGCGCGGCGCACATGATGCCATAGCGCCATAGCGCTGACTGCCGCCCCGATCGCGCACAGGATGCGCACGGCGCCAAGGTCCGGCGTCATCAACGCCCAGGCGAGCGCCGCCAGGCACGCCATCGCCATGATGAGCCGCAGCGCCAGGCCGATCGAGAAGCGCCGATCAAAGCCCATGTTTTTCCATGCGGCGATAGAGGGAGGCGCGGGTCAGGCCCAGCTCGGCGGCGGCGCTGGATATATTATAGCCATGCTTCATCAGCGCGGTCTCGACCAGCCGCCGCTCGACCCGTTCCAGATTCATGTCGTCGGGTGGTGGCGGCGCCTCCACCACGGCGGCCCGGTCGATCCGGACCGGCTCGGGACTTCCATGGCTGCGCAGCGGGATATCCTCGATGCCAAAGGGCGCGTCGCCGGCCAGGATCACCGCCCGTTCGATCGCATGGCGCAGCGCGCGGACATTGCCCGGCCAGTCATAGGCGACCAGCGCCGCCATCAGCTCGGGCGCGATCGGATGGACCGGCCGGGCATATTTGCGGGCATAGAGCGCATGATAATGGGCGACCAGCGCGGGAATATCCTCGCGCCGTTCGCGCAGCGGCGGCAGCACTATCTCGACCGTATTGAGCCGGAACAGCAGATCCTGGCGGAACCGCCCCTCGTCCGCGATCTGCCCGGCGCTCAGGTTGGTGGCGGCGATCACCCTGATGTCCACCGGCACCGGCTTGTTGGCGCCCACCGGCGTCACCTTGCGCTGCTCCAGTGCGGTCAGCAGCTTGGGCTGCAGGTGCAGCGGCAGATTACCGATCTCGTCCAGGAACAGGGTGCCGCCATCGGCCGCCTGCAACCGCCCGATCCGGTCGGCCCGCGCATCGGTGAAGGCGCCCTTCACATGCCCGAACAATTCGGAATCGATCACGCTCTCGGCCACCGCGCCCAGGTCGACCGGCAGCATGATCCGCTCGGCCCGCCGCGATCGGCGATGCAGTTCGCGCGCGACCAGTTCCTTGCCCGTGCCATTCTCGCCCAGGATCAGCACATTGGCGTCGGTCGGCGCGGCACGGTCGATCAGTTGCTGCACCCGCGCCATCGCCGGTGACGTGCCGAGCAGCGGCGTTTCGCCCGCCGGCGCCGCCGCGATCATCGCCACCTTGTCCTTCTGCGCCACTGCCTTGCGCGACGCGCGCAGCGCTGCGGCCGTGCGCACCGTCGCCAGCAGCCGCTCGTTCGACCAGGGCTTGGTCACGAAGTCGGTGGCCCCGCGCTTCATCGCCTCGATCGCGACCTGCACCCCGGCATGGGCGGTAATCATCACGATCACGGCTTGCGGATCGCGCGCCAGGAAACGGCCCAGCCATTCGAACCCTTCCGCCGCATTGGTCGCCCCGCGCGAGAAATTGGCGTCGAGCAGGAATGCTTCGGGGGTCAGACCGGCGGTCGCGGCAAAGGCGGATTCGGGGTCGCGGAAGGTCAGCACTTCGCCAAAGATCGCGCGCAGCAACAGGCGCGCGGCCAGCAATATGTCGTCATCATCATCGATGACGACGCACAGCTCGAATGGCTTCTCCTGTGTCATCCGCCCCTCTGTCATCCGTTCGCTCCCGTACAGCGCCTGTCCGGAACCGTGCAATCAATATCCGTGCCAGACCCGTCACGGCCCGCATATGCTCGCAAAAAGGCAACTGGCACGCCGCTTGCGAAGCATCGGGCAAAGGGCGTGCGCGCCCATGTCCAGATGGAGACTGACAATGTATCGCCGGCCCGGCTCCTTGCTGTCAAAACCGCTTTCGATCCTGCTCGGCATCGCCGCCACCCTGCTGGTAATGGCGGCGCCGCAGGCCGCTTCCCGGCCGTTCGGCTGCGAAGCGCCGCGCCAGATGGCGGCCGAGGCCGGGCATCTCCGCTGCCCCGCCCGCGCCGGCACCGGCTGCAAGCCCTTCCTCGCCTGATGTTCGCTATCGGACAAGCAATGTTCGGAATCGGACAGTGGAGCCGCCGCGCATGAGCGTCGTCAGCATGCCCAGCGAAACGCCGCGGGCCGCCGCGCCCACCAGCGGCGGCGCGATGGACCGGGTGGTGGCGCGCAAGACCCTGCCGCTGCGCGCAAAGATCGCACTGGGCGCCGCCGGCGCGATCGCGCTGCTCGGCACCGCCTGGTATTATATGCCCAGCAGCAACAGCCAGACCCTGCCGGCCGACCGCATCGTCGTCTCCACCGTCAGCCAGGGCCGGTTCGACGATTTCCTGCCGCTCCGCGCCCGCGTCACCCCGCTCATCACCGTCTATCTCGACGCGATCGAGGGCGGCCGGGTCGAGGAGGTGCTGGTCGAGGATGGCGCCACTGTCCAGAAGGGCCAGTTGCTCGCC
The DNA here is from genome assembly GCF_005281675.1 of Sphingobium sp. MP9-4. Classification (NCBI taxonomy): domain Bacteria; kingdom Pseudomonadati; phylum Pseudomonadota; class Alphaproteobacteria; order Sphingomonadales; family Sphingobiaceae; genus Sphingobium; species Sphingobium sp. MP9-4. Next base: position 37,940 of record NZ_LUFI01000060.1, read on the forward strand.
CGCCTGTCCAACGCCGAACTGCAACTGTCGGTCCTCGCCCGCCAGACCGAAGTGACACAGCAGCTCAATTCCATGCGCAGCCAGGAACTGGCGCTGTCGCAGAACCGGCTCACCAACAACCGCGCCATGCTGGAGGCCGATCTCGACCTCAAGAAGGCGCAGCGCCAATATGAGCGGGAAGCACCGCTGGCCGCGCGCGGCTTCGTCGCCGGCCGGACCTTTGCCGACACGCGCGACGACCTTACCTATCAGCGCGACCGGCGGGCCGTCCTCGCCCGCACCCAGCAGACCGACGAGCGGCTCCAGACCAGCCAGCTCGCCCAGCTGCGCGCCTCGGCCGAAACCCTCCAGTCCAGCCTCGGCGTCGCCCGCGCCAGCCTGGAAGCGCTGAACCTGCGCGCGCCGGTCGCCGGAACAGTCTCCGCCTTCTCGATCCAGGTCGGCCAGTCGATGGCGCGCGGCGAGCGGCTGGGCCAGATCGACAGCCCCGGCCGCAACAAGCTGGTCGCCGGGATCGACGAATTCTACCTGCCCCGCGTCCAGCTCGGCCAGACCGCGACGGTCGACTGGAACGGCAAGAGCTACCGGATGAAGGTCGCGAAAATCTATCCGACCGTGCGCAACGGCCAGTTCGAGATCGACCTGCAGTTCCTCGACGGCGAACCGCCCCAGATCCAGCGCGGCCAGACGCTCCAGGCCAAGCTGACCCTGGGCGATCCGGTGCGCGCGCGGCTCATCCCCAATGGCAGCTTCTACAATGATACCGGCGGTAGCTGGGTGTTCGTGGTGACGCCCGACGGCGGCGAGGCGGTGAAGCGCGCCGTGCGCCTCGGCCGGCGCAACGCCGACTATATCGAGATTCTCGACGGGCTGGAGCCCGGCGAGCAGGTGCTCACATCCCCCTATACCGGGTTTGCCGACAAGGATCGGCTGGTCCTCGAAAAGAAGTGAAAGGCAAAGACATGACCCAAGCGTTGCTCAGCCTGCGTGAACTCAGCCGCGTCTATCGCACCGACATGGTCGAAACCACCGCGCTCGACGCGATCGACCTCGACATCTTCCAGGGCGAATTTGTCGCGATCATGGGCCCGTCGGGCTGCGGCAAGTCGACCCTGCTGAACATGATCGGCATGCTCGACAGCCCGTCGAGCGGCTCCTACCGCTTTGGCGACACCGAGATTGCGGGCCTGCCCGAACCCAGGCTGGCGGGCATCCGCAAGACGCATCTGGGCTTCATCTTCCAGAGCTTCAACCTGATCGACGAGCTGAGCGTGGCCGAGAATATCGAGCTCGCCCTGCTCTATCACGCCATGCCCGCCGCCGAGCGCAAGGCGAAGGTCGAGGCGGTGATGGACCGGGTCGGCATCGCCCATCGTGCCCGCCACCGGCCCAGCCAGCTGTCGGGCGGCCAGCAGCAGCGCGTTGCCGTCGCCCGCGCGCTGGTGTCCGAACCGCGCCTGATCCTGGCCGACGAACCGACCGGCAATCTCGACACCAGCCATGGCGAGGAGGTGATGAAGATGCTCCAGACGCTCAACGCCGAAGGATCGACCATCGTCATGGTCACCCATTCGCCCGCCCATGCCGATTATGCCAGCCGCGTCGTCCATATGCTGGACGGCCGTATCCTGCAGGAACGGCGCCGCGCTGCCTGACAGCCCAAGACGGAGAGACTTCCCATGTGGCGCAATTATCTGACGGTGGGCCTGCGGTCGCTGCTCAAGAGCCGCACCTATGCGGCGATCAACATATTGGGGCTGGCGACCGGCATGGCGGCCTGCCTCATCATCCTGCTGTTCGTCCGCAATGAACTGACCTTCGACGCCTGGATGCCGCAGGCGGACCGGACCTTCCAGTTCCAGACCTATTATACCGATCCGCATGGCGGCCGCGAAAATAATCTCCAGATGGCGCCCTATGTCGCGCAGGCGGCGCTGCGGAAGGATTTTCCGCAGATCGCGGCGGCCGTCCACCTGCTGTCGGCGGGGCCGGTCGTGCTGCGCAACGGCGTCGCGACCGAAGTCGACGACATGAAATTCGTCGACGGCCCGGTGTTCGATGTGCTCGACCTGCCGCTGGTGAAGGGCGATCCGCGTACCGCGCTCGCAAAGCCCGGCGACATGGTGCTGACCGACAGCGAGGCGAAGCGCCGCTTCGGCAGCGAAGACCCGATGGGCCAGACGCTGACGCTCATCTCGCGCGGCATCTCGACCGACTATCGCGTCAATGGCGTGCTCAAGGATCTGCCCAAGGCCTCGCACCTCAAGCTCACCATGCTCGCCCGCTATGATCCGCCCAGCTACTGGGCGCAGACGCCCGATTTCCTCAGCCAATATGGCTGGCAGTCGGGCTGGATCTATGTCCGGCTGAAGCCCGGCGCCGACGTCAAGGCGATCAATGCCCAGCTGCCGCAATGGGAAAAGCGCAACATCCCCGACCAGTTTTTCGGCGGCCGCCGCTTCAACCAGGGCGACGACATGAACTTCGCCCTCGTCAATGTCCGCGACGTCCATCTTGGTCGGGCTCAGAACGGGTCGATGACGCCGGGCAATGATCGCGGCTCGATCGTCACCTTCGCCATCGTCGCCCTGCTCATCCTCGGCATGGCCTGCGTCAATTTCGTCAACCTCGCCACCGCCCGCGCCAGCCAGCGCGCGCGGGAAGTTGCCCTGCGCAAGGTGCTGGGCGCCAATCGCCGCCAGTTGGTGCTGCAATTCATCGGCGAATCCATCCTGGTCTCGGCGGTGGCGATGCTGGTCGCGCTGGCGCTGACCGAATTGCTGCTGCCGCTGGTCAGCCGCTTCCTCGACGCGGACCTCAGCCTCCATTATTTCGGCAGCGGCGGCCTCATCCTGCCGATCATCGGCCTGGTGCTTCTTGTGGGCGTGGCCGGCGGCGCCTATCCCGCCTTCTACCTGTCCCGCTTCCAGCCCGCCCGCGTGCTCAAGGCCAACAAGTCGGCGGCCGATGCGGAAGGATCGGGCCGGCTGCGCAGTGCGCTGGTCGTCGCCCAGTTCGCGGTGTCGATCGGCCTCATCATCTGCACCGCGGTGGTCTATGCCCAGACCCTCTACGCCCGCAATTCCGATCCCGGCTACAAGCGCGAGGGGCTGATCCAGATTTCCGGCATCAGCCGCCGCCAGCTTGATCCGGTGCTCGACACGATGGTGCGGGAAATCGAGAAGGTCGACGGCGTGACCTCGGTCGGCCGCACCAATATCGGCATCAGCACCACCAACAACACCAACAGCGGCATCCTGGTGCCCGGCCGTGAAGAGCCGATCAGCATGGGCATCTATCAGGTCGACACCAAATTCTTCGACACGATGGGCATCAAGCTGCTCGCCGGGCGGAGCTTCGACATCAACCGGCCGATCGACGACATCACCCGTCCCTTCCCGGAAGTCCCGGAGGCCGAGCGGGCCTTTGCCGCGCGCGGCGCCAATACCGTGGTCAACGAACTGGCGGTCAAGCGGCTGGGCTTTACCTCACCGCAGGATGCGATCGGCAAGCAGGTCCGTGGCGGCCTGGTGCGCGACGAATTTGGCGGCAGCGTGCCCATCACCATCATCGGCGTCGTCCAGGATTCGCGCTTCCGCTCGATCCGCGATCCGATGGACCCGATCTTCTTCCTCTTCGATCGCGACAATCATAACGAAATGCTGATCCGCTATCATGGCAATCCGGCGACGGTGCTGGCGCGGATCGAAAGCGTGTGGAAGCGGCTCGCTCCCGAAGTGCCCTTCACCGCCCGCTTCAGCGACGACATCGTGCGCGAAGTCTATCATGCCGAGGAAGCACGGGCCCAGGCCTTCGCCGCCTTCGCCCTGCTGGCGGTGATCGTCGGCTGCCTCGGCCTGTTCGGCCTGTCCGCCTTCACCGCGCAGCGCCGGACCAAGGAAATCGGCATCCGCAAGGTGCTGGGCGCCAGCACGGGCAAGATCGTGCAACTGCTGGTCTGGCAGTTCACCCGCCCGGTGCTGATCGCCAACCTGATCGCCTGGCCGGTCGCCTGGTGGGTGATGCGCGACTGGCTCAACGGCTTTGACTCCCGCATCGCGCTGACGCCCCTGCCCTTCCTGCTGGCAGGCGGGCTGGCGCTGCTGATCGCGATCCTCACGATCGGCGCGCACAGCTTCCGCGTCGCGCGCACCAACCCGATCCACGCGCTGCGCTACGAATGACAGGAAACAGGCCGGCTATCCTGGTGGATGACCGGCCTGCCTGTTCGCGGGACTGGCCCGCGCCTATTTCACCTGGGCGAGCGCCGCATTCATCCGCTTGGCGGCGAAGGGCGGCAGCTTGACCGCCTTGGCCGCCGTCACATCGGCCGCCGTCGGCTTGCCCACCTGCACCAGCGCCACCATGCCCATCGAATAATGGGGCATGCACTTGATGCCATAGAGGCCCGGCTTGCTGACGGTCAGCACCGCTTCCTTGTTCATCGCGCCCTTCATCGGGGTCGCGCCGGCCGGCAACATGGTGGAGATGGTCTCGGCATTATGGCTGGGGTCGGTCGGCTGGAAATGGATCACGTCGCCCGGCGCCGCCTTCACGAAGGACGGCTCGAACACCATCGCGCCATCGGCGCCCTTGTTCTTCATATGGACGGTGATATCCTTGGCCGCGGCCGGCATCGCACTGGCCATGGCCAGGCCGCCGATGATCGCCAGCGCCGAACGATGAAGCATTTACTCTCTCCCGAAAATCAATGGTTTGAACTACCCCGTTAGCGTGCAACATGCCCAAAAACGGGGGCCAGACAATTGACCTTTGGTCCTATCGGCGCGCGGGTTGGACGGGCGTCAGGTCGCGTCCCAGATCGCGCCAGCCGTCCGTTCCCTCGGCCAGCCACCAGATATTGCGATAGCCCATCGCCCGCAGCCGTCGCGCCGCATTCCAGCCCATCCAGCAATCCGCGCGGCAGAAGGTGACGATCATCCGGTCGCGCTTCCCCCCGGTCAGCCGCGCAACCCCGCGCGCGAACCAGTCGGCGATATCCGGCATCGGCGCGCCCCGCCCGCTTTCGGGAAACCAGTGGGCACCGGGAATGCTCTCATGCGGCTGCGCCAGTTGCCAGCGTCCGTCCGCCTCGCGATGGCCGCCCTCGGCCGGCAGCACGTCGATCAGGATCATGTCGACATCCGGCCGCAGCCCGGCGATCGCGGCCGGCGCGATCCGGCCCACGCCCTCGGGCGGGCGATGCACGGGACTGCGATAATGAGCGATGCGATAGCCCTCCGCATCGAACAGCCCCGCCTCCTGCGCCTGCGTCACGCCAGGCACCAGCAGCAGCACCGCCATCAGCCCTATCCTCGCCCGCATCCCCATCCCTCCCAGGCTCCACGACCCAAGGTGCAATGGTAGCCGGTTTTTCCCGGCGCTAGGCATGGACTTTGGGAGAAGAGGATGAACAGGCGCAAGACCCTGACAGCCATGGCCATGTCCTGCCTGCTGGCAGCCGGCAGCATCGCGCCTGCCCGCGCGCCCTATCCCGCCGATCCGCTGCACTCGCCGATGTGGACCGCCCATGCGCAGACCATCTTCGGCGACGATCCGGTCCGCTTCGATCCGCGCGTGAAGGTCAGCTATCCCGAAATCGCGGAAAATCAGCGCAGCTTCCCGGTCGCGCTCGACGCGCGCGGCCTCGGTCCGGTCAGGCGCATGCTGATCCTGGCCGATCTCAATCCCATCCCGATCGCCATCGACTATCGCCCCGCCGGCGCGCAGCCCTATGTCGCCACCCGCATCAAGCTCGACCAGCGCACCCCGGTGCGCGGCGCGGTGCAACTGGCGGACGGCCAATGGCTGGTCAGCGGCGGCTGGGTCGATGCGGCGGGCGGCGGCTGTTCGGCCCCGCCGGTCAGCCGGGTGAAGGGCGACTGGGCCCAGCATCTGGGCGAAATGCGGGGCGAAGCCTGGCCGATGGCCGACGGCGCCAGTCGGCTGCGCGTCACCTTCCGCCATCCGATGGACACCGGCTTCGTCGCCAATATCCCGACCTATCATATCGAACAGATGCGCGTGACCGGCCCTGACGGCCGGCTGCTCGGTCAGATGGAGATATGGGCCGCCGTCGCCGAAGACCCCGCCATCACGCTGATGCCCCGCGCCCATCCCGGCGACACGCTCTCCATCGCCGCGCGCGACACCAATGGCCGCGCCTATCTCGCCAAGGTGACGGTCGCTCGCCAATCGCCCCTGCCCGCTGCCACCGGCGCGACCGGCCGATGATGCTCAGCCGCCGACAGGCGCTGGCCGGCATGACCGGCGCCCTCCCGCTGCTGGCCGGCGCCGCGACGGACGAGTATCGCATCGATCCGCAGCCGGTCGCCGATGGCCTGTGGATGATCCATGGCGCCGACGAACCGATGCTCTTCGCCAATGGCGGCGCGATCGCCAATATTACGATCATCGCCACCCCGGCCGGCACATTGCTGGTCGATGCCGGCCCGTCGATCCGCTATGGCCACATGCTCAGGAAAGTGGCGGAGACGCTGACCGGCCAGCCGGTCATACGGGTCTATGTCACCCATCTCCATCCCGACCATGGCATGGGCATCGCCGCCTTCGATCCCGCCACCGTCGCCGCCCTGCCCGGCACCATCACCGACATGGAACGGGACGGACGCGGCTTTTCCGATGCGCTCTATCGCCTGCTGGGCGACTGGATGCACGGCACCGACCTCGCCCTGCCGGGGCGGCGGATCGACCAGCCGGCGGAGGATTTCGGCGGCCGCCGCCTGCAACTACTGCCGCTCGCCGGCCACAGCAATGCCGATCTCGCCTTATTGGACGAACGCACCGGCACGCTGGTCGCAGGCGACCTGCTCTTCCTCGACCGCGCGCCCAGCACCCCGACCGCGAACCTTGGCCGCTGGCGCGAAAGCCTGGATGCGCTCGCAAAGCTGCCGCACAAGGCGGCGATCCCCGGCCATGGCCCGTTCGATCCCGCCGGCACCCGCGCCATCGCCCAGACCCGCGACTGGCTCGACTGGCTCGACATGACGCTGCGCGCCGCCGTGCAGTCAGGACTCGACATGGTGGAGGCCGGCACTCTCCCCATCCCCGCCCGCTTCGCCACCATCGCCGCCGCCCGCTACGAGCTGCAACGCAGCGTCGCCCACCTCTATCCCGCCCTGGAGGCGGAACTGCTGCCCAGGGTGGACCTGCCGGAGGGATGATCGCCGGCGATTTTCAATGGGATTCCAGCCCGTCCATGATGCCCTGCAACACCGCTGCCGACGCCCGCAGCGCCGCCCGTTCCTCCGCATCCAGGTCCGGCGCCAGCACCCGGCTCACCCCCAGCGCCCCGATCACGCAGGGCAGGCTCAGATAGACGCCCGCCACGCCGCATTCTCCATGGGCCAGGGTCGACACCGGCAGCACCACCTGCTCGTCGCGCCGCACCGCCTCGCACAGCCGCACGATCGCCGTCGCCACGCCATAGCTTGTATGGCCCTTGCCATAGTTGATCGCATAGCCCGCCCGCATCGTCTCATGCGCCAGTTCCGCCCGGTCCAGCACCGCGCCGCCGCGAAACTGGTCCAGTGTCACCCCGCCGATCCGCACGCCCGAAAAGACCGCCACCTCGCTGTCGCCATGTTCGCCCAGCACCTGTCCCTCGACCGACACCGGCGCCACCCCCAGCCGGTCGGCCAGCCGCCGGCGAAAGCGCGCACTGTCGAGCAGCGTCCCCGTGCCGATCACCTGCCCCACCGGCAGCCCCGACGCGCGCTGCGCCACCTGCGCCATCGCGTCGACCGGGTTGGACGCGACGATCATCACCCCGCCAAAGCCTGCTTCCACCACCCGCCGCGCACAGTCCGCCACGATGGCGGCGCTGCGTCCGGCGACTGACAGCCGGCTTTCCTCGCCATGGGTGGTCGCGCCGGCCGTGATGACGACGATCGCCGCGTCGCCCGCATCCCGATAGTCGCCGCGCAGGACATGGGCCGGCCGCGCCAGCGCATTGGCGTCGGCAATGTCCAGCGCCTCGGCCTGCGCGCGCGGCCCGTCCGCATCGATCAGCAATATCTGCGTGAACAGCCCGCGCAGCATCATCGCATAGGCGGCCGTGGCACCGACATGACCGGTCCCGATGATCGCAACCTTGTCGAACCGTACCGCCATGCCTTGTCGCCTTTCGCTATTGCCCGACCGCCTCCGCCCGCGCCACCAGCGCCCGCGCCTCGTCGACATGCATCGCCTCGATCATCCGCCCCTCGAAGCGCTCGGCCCCGCCGGTCGCCGCCTCGATCAGCCGGCGCGCATCCGCCACCGCCTGCGCGTCCGGGCCGAACGCCTGGTTCGCCACCGGCACCTGTCCGGGGTGGATCAGCGTCTTGCCGTCAAAGCCGAAGCCATGCCCCTCGGCGCATTCCGCCTCCAGCCCCGCCTCGTCATCCAGCCGGTTGAACACCCCGTCGAACACCGCGATCCCCGCCGCCCGCGCCGCCAGCACCACGCTCTGCAGCACATGGACCAGCCCCGCCCGCCCGGCCGAGGGCGGAATGGCCAGATCCTTGCGCAAATCATTGGTGCCCACGAACAGCGCCGCGCAGCCCTCGCCCGCCGCGATTCCCGGCGCCGCCAGCACGCCCTTCGCGCTCTCGATCATCGCGATCACCGGCTTCTGCGCGACGGAATAGACATCCTTCACCTGCTTGGCATTCTCGACCTTGGGCAGCACCACATAGTCGACCGCGGTGCGCTTCAATGCCACCATCTCGGGGCCATGCGACGGCATCCCCTCGACATTGATCCGCACCGCCATCAGCCGCCCGCCAAAGCCCTCGCCCACGGCCTCCACCGCCGCGTCCAGCGCCGCCGCCTTGTCCGCGTCGGGCACCGCATCCTCCAGGTCGAGGATCACCATGTCGCACGGCAGCGTGCGTGCCTTGGCCACCGCGCGCGGGTTGGACGCGGGCAGGAACAGCAGGGATCGGGCGTGGCGCAACTGCATCTTATGTCTCTCCATCACTTTGCCTTTTCCCGTTAACGAATAGCCGCCATAGTGCGCTCCCACATTGGGGAGGACATATGGTGACGACCTTCGCACTCACGGTCACGTTTCTGGTGCTCTTCTACCTGGCGGTCAGCGTCAAGGTGGTGCGGCAGGGCTATCAATATACCATCGAGCGTTTCGGCCGCTTTACCGAGGTGGCGAAGCCCGGCCTCAATTTCTATCCCGCCTTCTTCTACGCCGTCGGTCGCAAGATCAACATGATGGAGCAGGTCGTCGACATTCCGGGGCAGGAAATCATCACCAAGGACAATGCCATGGTGTCGGTCGACGGTGTGGTCTTCTTCCAGGTGCTCGACGCCGCCAAGGCCGCCTATGAAGTGTCCGAACTCTATGTCGCCATCATGCAGCTCGCCACCACCAATTTGCGCACCGTGATGGGCTCGATGGACCTCGACGAGACCCTGTCGAAGCGCGACGAGATCAACGCCCGCCTCCTCTCCGTGGTCGATCATGCCACCAACGCCTGGGGCATCAAGATCACCCGCGTCGAGCTCAAGGACATCCGCCCGCCCGCCGACATCGTCAACGCCATGGGCCGGCAGATGAAGGCGGAGCGCGAGAAGCGCGCCAACATCCTGGAGGCCGAGGGCCTGAAAAGCAGCGAGATCCTGCGCGCCGAGGGCCAGAAACAGTCGCAGATCCTGGAAGCCGAAGGCCGCCGCGAAGCCGCCTTCCGCGATGCCGAGGCGCGCGAACGCGAGGCGGAAGCCGAAGCCAAGGCGACGCAGATGGTGTCGGACGCGATCGCCGCGGGCAATCCGCAGGCGCTCAATTACTTCATCGCCCAGAAATATACCGACGCGGTGCAGCAATTCGCCACCTCGCCCAATGCCAAGACCATCCTCTTCCCGGTCGAGGCGACCCAGCTCATCGGCACGCTCGGCGGCATCGGCCAGCTCGCCAAGGAAGCGCTAGGCGACACCCCCACCCCACCAGCGCCACCCGCCGCGCCACGCCGAGGCCCGTTCGGCCAGACCCAGGGCTGAGGGGGAGAGCGATGGCGCCCCTGCGCAACCGGTCCGCTCTGTCAGGCCATAGCGGCCAAGCCACCGCGCGCTACGCACCCATCCCGCTTGCCGAAAACGCCACCACCACCCCGAACCGCCCACCACATCCGTTCGCTTCGAGCGAAGTCGAGAAGCCTATAGCGCAACGCATCCTCCTAAAACCGTTCGCCCTGAGCCTGTCGAAGGGTCTCTCTTTTTTTAAAGGCAAAGGGCTTCGACAAGCTCAGCCCGAACGGACGAAAGCTGGCCCCACCCACCCCCGTCATTCCCGCGAAAGCGGGAACCCATCTCCCGCACTTTCCGCTATCCGCGACGCCAGAGCGATAGCGCCCCGCCGCCACCGAAACGACACAAAACCACCCCACCCCACCAACCACAGGACCACCCCATGAACGACTGGCTCAGCATGCTCCAGGATCATTGGGCCTGGCTGGTCTTCGCCGCGCTGCTGGCCATTGCGGAAGTGCTGATCCCCGGCGTCTTCCTGATCTGGATCGCGATCGCCGCCGCCATCACCGGCCTCGCCGCGCTGGCGCTGCCGATCGGCATTCCGCTCCAGCTGCTGATCTTCGCCGCGCTCTGCGTCGTCTCGGTCTGGGCCGGGCGGCGCTGGTATGTGGACAATCAGGTGCCCTCGACCGACCCCAATCTCAACGACCGCACCGCCCGCCTGATCGGCGAACTGGTGACAGTCGTAGAGCCGATCCGCGGCGGCGAAGGCCGGGTCAAGGTCGGCGACAGCGTCTGGACCGCCCGCGGCCCGGACAGCGAAGCCGGCGCGCGGGTCCGCGTGACGGGTGCGGAAGGCGCGGTGCTGTGGGTGGAAGGGGTTTAGGGGCTACGACCGGCTAGCGCCATTTTCGGTCGTTCGAGGGCCCACATGTGGTGCTTACGAGCTGCCATTTGCGCTTCCAAAAACTTGACGGCTACAGCGAGGGCCTCTTCGCGTATTCCCGCTAGATTCGACGCTCATGAAGGTTATGACTTAGCTAATTGGGGAGCGGTGGGGCAGGCATGGCTAAAGTGATTCTCTCTGATCAGGAAATCGGACTGATAAAAGGACTGATCCAGCACCGGGCGTTGAACGATCAGCAAGTGCTAGCAATTTTCAGTTTTCTTGACCGTAACTTCAACCACCGCGAAATTGGAGCCATTCGCAAAGGGACGAAGGCACGTTATGCAGGCATTGCAGCAGCCACGGCTCCCGAAGTAGATGCATTGCTCTATCAGTATTCCAAGCTGGCGGCATTGGCAGAGCAGCTCGGATTTTATGCGACGACGTATGCTGAGGCTCAGGTTCGCAAGGCCGTAGAAATCTTCAAGACCGCCGTCCTCGTCTATAACAACAATATACTTTTCACACGGTCAGAGACCTTTATCGTTCTCTCAATCATCGCGTGGACCTATGTTCTTCACGCCCGTTTGATCGGAGAGGGCATCTGCCCGGTTTACAAGAACGCGGACGGGACATCTGTTCTGATCGATGGGCAGGAAAAGCTTTGGGAATTGAGCTACTGTATCGAGCGGCCGGAAGCAGGCCTTTCAGCAGGTGAGATAGCTAATCTCAAATACCTTATCGCTATCCGTAACGCGATCGAGCATCGGTCATCGGAGGACATCAATGATGCTCTTCAGGCCAAGATACAAGCCAACGCACTTAATTTCCTCAAATACGCTAAAGAGAAATTTGGCGCAAAGTATGATTTCTCTCATGACTTGGCCTTCGCCATCCAGCTTCAGGCGCTAACTCTCAAGTCGCCAAACGTCCTTAAAGGCATAGCTCCCGTCGCCAAAGCAGTAGCGGCTGTAAATGCGCTTCTCGAAGGGCCAATGACGCAGGCGGAGTTCAATGATCCTGCCTATTCGTTCCGCGTATATGTCGTTCCCAAGGTCACTAACAACGCTAAGAAGGCTGACCAAGCCGTGACCTATAGCCCTGTTGGCTCGGATGTGGAGGTAGCTATCAAGCTTGTTGAGCGTCCAAAATATAGGATGACGGATGCCATTAAAAAGCTTTTGGATGATGATGGTCTTACCGTTTCTAGCTACGAGTTTCAGCAGGCGTGGAAGCTCAACGACCTCAAAAACCCGGCAAAGGGGCTAGCGGTTCAGCTCGGCGGGCAGTGGTTCTGGTATCAAGAGGGCATCGACAAGATCAGAGAGATTATAACGGCGTGATCGGCAGTGGAAGAGCACTTCCAATGATTCAATCAATTTACGATGTGTTCCGGCCAAATCAAAGAGATGAACGAATGGCGGTTCCGTGGATCAATTGACTTGATAACGGTCATTCCGAAATGATCCGACCCTGTCCTACACCTCCCGCCCCATGATAGCCTCGCCGGCATGACCGACATGCCCCTTCTCCATTTCACCTCCGTCCCGATGTTGCGCCGGCGCGCGTCGGGTTGGTCGCCGGCCGCGCAGCGGGCCTTCATCGACATGCTGGCGCGCTGCGGCGTGGTGGCGCAGGCGGCGCGCAGCGTCGGCTGTTCGCCACGATCGGCCTATCAGTTGCGGCAGAAACAGGGGGCACAGAGTTTTGCCGCCGCCTGGGACTGGGCGCTGGAGATGGGGCTGGACGCCGCCCGTGCCCAGGCGATCGCGCTGACCCGCTGCGCGCAGGTCCGCCCCATCGTCCGGCGCGGCGTGGTGGTCGGCCATCGCCGCGCGCCCGACAATCGGGTGATGCTGGCGGCGATGCGCACCATCTGTGCCGAGCGCAGCGGCGCCCGCGCCGCCATGCCCCATCGCCAGCGCATCGCCCTGCGCGATCTGGTCGCGGAACTCTCGATCAGCGCGCCGGAGATCGACCTAGGCAGCCTCGCCCAATTATTATGATCTGTCGCGGGTAGGAAATAAGATGTCGAAATGTGCGGGAAATATGCGAAGTTAAGAGAGCGAATTCCTACGGAGACCCAATTCCCATGACGACCTCCCGCCGCGATTTCCTCGTCGCCGGCTCCTCCGCCCTCGCCCTGTCCGCCCTCCCCGGCCGCACCCTGGCGCAAGCAACGACAGCCGACGCCCGCGCCGAAGCCCTGCTCGCCGGCATGGCCGAAGCGATGCTGGCCGATGCGCCCGAAACCGCGAGCGGCCTTGGCCTCGACACCGGCGCCCGCGCGCCGCTCAAAGCGCGCCTGGGCGACAAGAGCCCGGCCGGCCAGGCGCGGATCGCCGCCCATGTGAAGGATCGCCTGACCCAGCTCCGCGCCGTCGATCTCGACGCCCTGTCGCCGGCTACCCGCACCGATGTGGAGGTGGTGCGCGCCGCCCATGAACTGGCCGATGCCGGCTTCGCCTTCCCCTTTGGCGACATGGCGATGATGAACAGCAACTGGTCCTATCGCAACGCGCCCTATGCCGTCGCCCAGAATACCGGCGCCTTCATCGAGACGCCCGATTTCCTCGACGCCAATCATGGCATCGCCACCCCGGCCGACGCCGACGCCTATCTCGAACGCCTCAGCCAATATGCCGCCAATCTCGACGGCGAGACCGAGCGGTTGAAGCATGACGCCGGCATCGGCGTCGTCGCCCCCGCCTTCCTGCTCGACAAGACGCTGGGCCAGATGAAGGCGGTGCAGGGCCAGCCGCTCGACCAATGGGTGCCGGTCGCCTCGATCGCGCGCCGCACGAAGGATATGAACGGCGACTATGCCGCGAAGGCGCAGCAGATCACCCGCACCGCCATCGCCCCCGCCCTCGCCCGCCAGGCCGCCGAACTCACCCGCCAGCGCGCCACCGCCACCATGGATGCGGGCGTGTGGAAGCTGCCGCAGGGGGAGGCCTATTATGGCTGGGCGCTGCAGGCGGGCACCACCACCACCCTGTCGTCCGACGAAGTCCATGCGCTGGGCCAGGAACAGCTCAAGGCCCTCCAGTCGGAAATGGACCGGCTGCTCAAATCCCTCGGCATGACGAAGGGGACCGTGGGCGAGCGGATGACGGCGATGGGCAAGGATCCGCGCTATCTCTTTCCCAATGACGACAAGGGTCGCCAGCAGATCCTCTCCTATATCGACGGGCGCCTCGCCGATATCCGCACCCGCTTGCCCCGCGCCTTCGCGACCCTGGTGCCGGCCAGGCTGGTGGTGAAGCGGGTGCCGGTGGAGATCGAGGCCGGGGCGCCGGGCGCCTATGCCGGCGCGGGCACGATCGACGGCAGCGTGCCGGGCAATTATTATATCAACCTGCGCGATACCAGCATCTGGCCGCGCTATTCGCTGCCGACGCTTTGCTATCATGAGGGGATTCCGGGCCATATCTGGCAGGGCGAATATACCTACAAGCTCCCCCTGATCCGCTCCATGCTCGCCTTCAACGCCTATTCGGAGGGCTGGGCGCTCTATGCCGAGCAGCTGGGCGACGAGCTGGGCGCCTATGATGGCGATGTCGCCGGGCGGCTGGGCTATCTCCAGTCGATCGCCTATCGCTGCTGCCGCCTGGTGGTCGACACCGGCCTTCATGCCAAGCGCTGGACCCGCGAACAGGCAATCCACTGGTTCGCCACCACCAACGGCTCCACGGTCGAGGATGTGCAGGGCGAGGTCGACCGTTATTGCGCCTGGCCGGGCCAGGCCTGCGGCTACAAGGTCGGCCATGGCGAAATCGTCCGCCTGCGCGGAATGGCGCAACAGGCGCTGGGCGACAAGTTCGACTTCCGCCTGTTCAACGACGCCGTGGTCAAGGGCGGCGGCGTGCCGATGACCGTGCTGGCGAAAAATGTCGACGCCTATGTCGCCCAGAGGAAGGGGGCGTAACGGCCACGTCCGTCAGTGGACATGACATCCTCCCCTGCAAGGGGAGGGGGACCGGCGAAGCCGGTGGAGGGGTGTCACGCTAACGACGGCACGACACCCCTCCGTCAGCACTTCGTGCTGCCACCTCCCCTTGCAGGGGAGGATGAAAGAGCAGCCGGCCTGCTGAACATCCACTGCGCGATCACAAAGAAAAAAGGGCCGGAGGATCGCTCCCCGGCCCTTCCCTATTCTCGCTGCCGAGCGCTTAGCCGACGAACGCGCGCTCGATCACGAACTGCCCCGGCGCCGCATTGGACCCTTCGGTGAAGCCCTGTTCCTCGAAGAACGCCGCGAACTGCTTGATCATTTCCATGCTGCCGCACATCATGATCCGGTCGGTCTCGGGGTCGAACTTGGCCGCGCCCGGAATCCCCTCGAACAGCTTGCCGCTCTCGACCAGCTTGTCGATGCGCTCATTGTTGGGGAATTCTTCGCGCGTCACGGTCGGCACATAATGGAACTGGCCCGCAGCCTGTTCCGATACCAGCGGGTCTTCGGCCCACTTGCCTTCCATCTCGTCGCGGAAGGCCAGGTCGCTCACCCGGCGCACCGAATGCACCACCACGACCTGCTCGTAGAATTCATACACATCCGGGTCGCGCGGCAGGCTCAGGAACGGCGCCAGGCCGGTGCCGGTCGACAGCATGAACAGCCGCTTGCCCGGCAGCAGCGCGTCGGTCACCAGCGTGCCGGTCGGCTTGCGGCCGAGATAGATCTGGTCGCCCGGCTCGATCTTCTGCAGCTTGCTGGTCAGCGGACCGTCCTGCACCTTGATCGACAGGAATTCGATTTCCTCGTCCCAGGCGGGGCTGGCGATGGAGTAGGCGCGCAGCAGCGGCTTGCCGTTGTCGCCCTTCAAGCCGATCATGATGAACTCGCCCGAACGGAAGCGGAAGCTTGCCGGGCGGGTGATGCGGAAGCTGAACAGATGCTCGTTCCAGTGCTTCACCGACAGCACGGTTTCCACGGAAAGCGCGCCGGTGGGTTCCAGAACCGGCTTTTCGATCGTCACGTCGGTCAAGACCTTATCCTTGCATTTCGTCGGCACCGCCATGATCGGGCGGCGCTAGTTGCGGATCATTCGCAATAATGGTGTAGTCCGCAAATGGCCCCACCGCATCGTGAAGGCAAGGCCAAAAAAACTTGGGGGGCACCAAGGGCCGGCTTTTGCCGGCCCGCCCCTCGCCGTCTGTTAGCCGAACAGCCCCTTGGCCAGGCCGCTCAGCTCGTTGAGCGGATTGCCGTCGCCATCGCGGTCCAGGAAGCCGCCGAGCTGGCCCAATATCGCCTCCGGCCCGCCAAACTGGCCCAGCAGCTGCTGCAGCGCATCGGCCGACACGCCATGTTCGGCCGCCGTCTCGGCCAGTGCCGACACGCTGGTTTCGCCGCTGCCGATCTTGGCGCCGATCTCGTTCAGCAGGCCCTGCATCTGTTCCGGCTCCAGCCCGACCTTCTGCGCGATCGCTTCCAGCCCGCCCAGATTGCCCATCAGATTGTCGAACACGCCCATGCTAATCTCCGCTGCCATGATAGGCGGACAACATAGCACCGCCGCGCCCGCGCCAAAAGCAAAAGAGCCGGAGCGTTTCCGCCCCGGCCCCTTCACTAGAATGCTGCGTCCGATCAGGCGCCCATTCAGGCCGCCGTCAGCGCCGCGCTGCGCACGCCATCGTCGACATGCTCCTCGAACTGGGCGAAATTGTCGACAAAGGCCTTCACCAGCGTCGCCGCCGTCGCGTCATAGCCGTCCTTGTCCGCCCACATAGCGCGCGGGTCGAGGATCTGGCTGTCGACGCCATTCACCGCCACCGGCACCTCGAA
The DNA here is from genome assembly GCF_005281675.1 of Sphingobium sp. MP9-4. NCBI lineage: Bacteria > Pseudomonadati > Pseudomonadota > Alphaproteobacteria > Sphingomonadales > Sphingobiaceae > Sphingobium > Sphingobium sp. MP9-4. The sequence goes on from NZ_LUFI01000060.1 coordinate 54,598, forward strand.
CCCGAAATTGGGATCGGTGCGGAATTCGGCGCTGTTCAGGCTGCCGTCGAGCGCCGCGTTGAGCAGCGCGCGCGTTACCTTGATCGGCATGCGCTTGATCCCCGGCATGGTCGCCTTGCCACCGGCCCAGCCGGTGTTGACCAGCCAGCAGGTGACGCCGCCCTTGTTGATCCGCTCTTTCAGCAGATTGCCATAGACGCTGGGGTGGCGCGGCATGAAGGGTGCGCCGAAGCAGGTCGAGAAGGTGGCGGTCGGCTCGGTCACGCCGATCTCGGTGCCCGCGACGCGCGCGGTATAGCCGGACAGGAAGTGATACATCGCCTGTTCCGGGGTCAGCCGCGCGATCGGCGGCAGAACGCCATAGGCATCGGCGGTCAGGAAGATGATGTTCTTGGGCACCGGCCCCAGATTCTTCTCCGACGTGTTCGGGATGAAGTCGATCGGGTAGGAACCCCGGCTATTCTCGGCCAGGCTATTGTCGTCCAGGTCGATGACGCGCGTATCCTCGTCGATCACGACATTTTCCAGCACCGTGCCGAACCGCTTGGTGGTGGCGAAGATTTCCGGCTCGGCCTCGGCCGACAGGTTGATCATCTTGGCATAGCAGCCGCCCTCGAAATTGAAGACCGCCTGGTCCGACCAGCCATGCTCGTCATCGCCGATCAGGGTGCGGCTGGCATCCGCCGACAGCGTCGTCTTGCCGGTGCCGCTCAGGCCGAAGAAGACCGCGGTGTCGCCATTCGGGCCGATATTGGCCGAACAGTGCATCGGCATCACGCCCTTGGTCGGCAGCAGATAATTGAGGATGCCGAACACCGACTTCTTCATCTCGCCGGCATAGCGGGTGCCGCCGATCAGGATCAGCTTCTCGGTGAAGTTGACCGCGATCACCGTCTCGCTGCGGCAGCCATGGCGCGCCGGATCGGCGACGAAGGTCGGCAGGTCGATGATGGTATATTCGGGCGCGAAGTCGGCCAGCGCCTGCGCCTCGGGCCGCACCAGCAGGGTGCGGATGAACAGATTATGCCAGGCGAACTCGTTGATGACGCGCACATTGACCCGATATTCGGGCTGCGACCCGCCATAGAGGTCGGCGACATAGAGCTTGTCCTTCTCGCCCAGTGCCTTGAAGAAATCCTCCTTCAGCGCGGCGAAATGCGCCGGCGTCATCGGAACATTGGTCTTGCCCCACCAGACCGTATCCTGCGTCTCGGCATCCTGGACGATGAACTTGTCGCTGGCGCTGCGGCCGGTGTGCTTGCCGGTCTTGACGACCAGCGGGCCATCCTTGGCCAATATGCCCTCGCCATTGGCAAGCGCGGCCTCGACCAGCGGCGCGGTGCCGAGGTTCCAAAACTGGGTGGCATGGGTGGAGATGCCCTGGTCGACCAGGGTGATTGAGGATTTGGCCTGCACGCCTTAGCTCCTGATGTAAAAAGTCCCTTAGTCGCTTGTCTTTTTATGCGACCGGCCCGTCCGGGAGCGCCGCGATCCTTGTCGCGCGGACATCCTCCCCTTCAAGCCATACCGGCATAGGGCTTTGCGCTACGGCCGTCAAATAGGGGTGAACCACAGCCCGTCCCGAAAAACGACGCACGGGTCGCAGCAACAATTGCAACGCCCCTTCCTTGCAGGCCCGGCAGCCATCGTCTAACGCTGGATGCCTTCACCCATTTTATCATGACGTTCCGGGACGCAGCATGACCGCAACCATCGCGCTGGTGGATGATGACAAGAATATCCTGACGTCGGTGTCGATCGCGCTGCAGACCGAAGGGTTCGTCACGCGCATCTATACCGACCCGGAAGCCGCGCTGAAGGCGTTGACCGACAATCCGGCCGATCTTGGCGTGTTTGACATCAAGATGCCGCAGATGGACGGGCTGGAACTGCTGCGCCGTCTGCGCGAAAAGAGCCAGATGCCGGTCATCTTCCTGACCTCCAAGGCGGACGAGCTGGACGAGGCGCTGGGCCTGGCCATGGGCGCGGACGATTATATCTCCAAGCCCTTCTCGCAGCGGCTGCTGATCGCGCGCATCCGCGCCATCCTGCGCCGCGCAGAGATCAGCCGCACGCCCGAAGCCGCCGACGAACCGCCGTCCGACCCGATCGTGCGCGGCCGGCTGGAGATGGACCCGCCCCGCCACCGGGTGAAATGGGACGGCAAGGATGTGACGCTGACCGTCACCGAATTTCTGATCCTGGAAACCCTTGCTGCACGGCCCGGCGTGGTGAAGAACCGCAACCAGCTCATGGACGCCGCCTATCAGGACGACGTCTATGTCGACGACCGCACGATCGACAGCCATATCAAGCGGCTGCGTCGCAAATTCCGAGAGGTAGACCCTGACTTCAACGCAATCGACACGCTCTATGGCGCCGGATACCGCTTCTCCGAAGAATGAGGACGCGCCGCTCGCGGTGCGCTGGTCGGGGCGATTGAGCCTCACCCCGCGCATCCTGGCGGTCAATGTCTTCGCGCTCGCCCTGCTGGCGGGCGGCTTCTTCTATCTGGACAGCTATCGCACGCGGATCGTCGACGATCGGCTGGAACAGTCGGCGCGCGAGCTGAAGCTGCTCGCCATCGGCCTGGAAAATGCGCCTGCCGACCGGCAGAATGCGCTGATCGCCGCCTATGCGCGTCAGACCGGCGACCGGGTGCGCCGCTATGACGCGGCCGGCAATCTGATGGCCGACAGCTTCGCCATGGATGCGCCGCGCTATCGGCTGCGCCTGCCCTCGGAAGAGGAATGGCAGCGTCATGTCGCCCGCTTCCTCGACAAGGCGGTCGACCGTGTCGTCTCCGCCGATCGCCCGCCCAATTTCGAGGAACCCGCCGTCGATCGCGCCAGCGCCTGGCCCGAACTGGTGCTGGCCGCCAAGACGCGCCAGCCCCAGGCGATGAACCGCTACGCGCCCGACCGTACCTTCATGATCTCGGCCGCCGTCGCCGTGCGCGACGGTTCGGGCCTGCTCGCGACCGAAAATGCGCGCGACATCACCCGCATCGTCCGCGCCGAACGCCTCCGCCTGGGCATCGTGCTGGCCGCCGCCGTCCTCGCCTCGGTGCTGCTGTCGCTGTTCCTCGCCCGCACCATCGTCCAACCGCTTCAGCGCCTGGCCCGTGCCGCCGTGCGCGTTCGCCTCGGCCGCGCGCGGGAGGTCACCGTGCCCCGCCTGCCCGAGCGGCGCGACGAGATCGGCATGCTCGCCCGCGCCCTGTCGGACATGAGCCATGCGCTGCGCCAGCGGATCGACGCGACCGACGCCTTCGCCGCCGACGTCAGCCATGAACTCAAGAACCCGATCGCCTCGCTCCGCTCCGCGCTCGATTCGCTCGAACGGGTGGACCGGCCGGACCTGCGCGACCAGTTGATGGCGATCGCGCAGGATGATGTCCGCCGGCTCGACCGGCTCGTCACCGACATCGCCGAAGCCTCCCGCATCGACGCCCAATTGTCCCGCACCCGGTTCGAGCCGATCGACCTTGGCCTGCTGATCGAACGCATGGTGCTCGCCCGCGAGGCACGCGGCGTGCCACGCGGCATCCGCCTCGCCTTTGCCCGCCCGCGCAAGGAAGTCGCGGTCGTCCTGGGCGAGGAACAGCGGATCGTGCGCGTGCTCGACAATCTGATCGACAATGCCATCTCCTTCTCGCCCGACGACGGGCTGGTCCAGATCATCGCCACCGTCGCCGACAATGAAGTGCTGGTCAGCGTCGAGGATGAAGGCCCCGGCGTCCCCGAGGGCGAGCGCGAGCATGTCTTCCGCCGCTTCCACAGCGTCCGCCCGGAAGGTGAGGCGTTCGGCAAGCATTCGGGTCTCGGCCTCGCCATCGCCCGCTCGATCGTCGAGGGGCATCAAGGCAAGATCAGCATCGCCGACCGCGAGGATATGCAGAGCGGCGCCCGCTTCATCGTCCGTCTGCCCATGGCCGTGGAACGCGACCCCGGCATAATGTCCGAATGAAAGCAATAAGCTGTTCATTCCTGCTGGCCACAATGTGCCGCTGCGATGTCGCGTGAATCGACGCAATTCGATTTCCAACGCGGCGAACTGGGGCTAGAAGCAGGAAGGCAGGGGAACATGGTGCGGGCACTTTCATCAGAGACGCTTCACGCAACGACCGTCGCGATCGAGGGACGCTCGGTGCTGCTCTATGGCGCAAGCGGCATGGGCAAGTCCGACCTCGCCCTGCGCCTGATCGATCGCGGTGCGACGCTGGTTTCCGACGATTACACCCTGCTCAAGCGGGTCGACGGCCGGCTGATCGCCACCGCCCCCGAAACCATCAGCGGCAAGATGGAAGTGCGCGGCATCGGCATCGTGCCCGTGCCCCATGTCGGCGATTCGCCGGTCGCGCTGATCGTCGATCTGGCTGAAACGGTCGAGCGCATGCCGATGCACGCCGCCACCCGCACCATCGCCGGTGTCGAAATTCCGCTGGTCGCCGTCGTCGCGCATGAGGCGTCCGCCCCGATCAAGGTCGAACTCGCGCTCAAGGCCCTGGGCAAGACATGAACGATAGCGCGCCCAAGACCATCCTGCTCGTCTCCGGCCTGTCGGGTGCCGGCAAGACCACGGCGCTCAAGACGCTGGAGGATATGGGCTGGGAGGTGGTGGACAATCTGCCGCTGGTGCTGCTCGACCGCCTTCTCGACACGCCCCTGCCCGCCGGTCATGGCGGGGAGGATGACCGGCCGCTGGCGCTCGGCATCGACGCACGCACCCGCGGCTTCGACGCCAATGCCATCGTCCAGCGGATCAAGGCGCTGCGCGAACGCCATGGCCATGATATCGAGACATTGTTCCTCGACTGCTCGGGCGCCGAGCTGGAACGCCGCTTTGCCGAAACCCGTCGCCGCCACCCGCTGGCGCAGGATCGCCCGGCCGCCGACGGCATCGCCCGCGAACGCGAACTGACCGAACCGCTGCGCCGCTGGTCGGCCCAGCTGATCGACACCACCAGCCTGTCGACCAATGCGCTGCAGCAGGAAATGCGCGCCCGCTTCGCCCGCGAACAGCTCTCCGACCCGGTGCTGACCATCCTCTCCTTCGGCTATTCGCGCGGCGTGCCGCGCAATGTCGACCTGATGTTCGACATGCGCTTCCTGCGTAACCCCTTCTGGGACGAGGATTTGCGTCCCAAGACCGGCCTCGACGCCGATGTCGCCGCCTATATCCAGGCCGACCCGGCCTATCAGGAGGCGCTGGGCAAGATCCAGGATCTGCTGACGACCCTGCTGCCGCGCTACGCCGAAGCCGGCAAAACCTATATTACCGTGGCTTTCGGCTGCACCGGCGGGCGCCATCGCTCGGTCCATGTCGCCGAACATGTCGCTAGATACTTGCAAGATGCGGGCTTTTCGCCCACCGTCTCGCACCGCAATATGGAATCAGCGCCCCAGGACAGTCTGGAGAAGCGCAGACCGGGAGGCCCGAAAGCAATATCATGACAAAGGTGGGCCGCGGAAGCAGATGATCGGACTCGTACTCGTCACCCATGGGTCGCTTGCGACGGAATTCGTCGTGGCCATGGAACATGTCGTGGGACCGCAACAGCAGATCGAAACGATCTGCATCGGGCCGGAGGATGACATGGAATTGCGCCGCGCGGACATCGCGGCGGCGGTCGCGCGCGTCAATGACGGCGCCGGCGTCATCCTGCTGACCGACCTGTTCGGCGGCACCCCCTCCAACCTCGCCATCTCGCTGCTCAAGGCCGGCGAGATCGAGGTGATCGCGGGCATCAACCTGCCCATGCTCATCCGCCTGGAAAGCGCCCGCAAGGTGATGGACGTGCGCGCCGCCGTCGCCGCTGCCCGCGAAGCAGGCCAGAAATATATCAGCGTCGCATCGGAATTGCTGGGCAGCACCTCATGAATGATATCAGCTGGGAAGTCAGGATCAGCAACAAGCGCGGCCTCCACGCCCGCGCCAGCGCGAAATTCGTGACCCTGGCCAGCGGCCTGCCCGCCCAGATCACCGTCAGCAAGGATGGCAGCGAAGTCACCGGCACATCGATCATGGGCCTGATGATGCTCGGCGCCGCCATGGGCGACAGCATCACCATCAGCGCCGCCGGCCCCGACGCGCATGACAGCCTGCACCAACTCGTAGCCCTGGTCGAAGACAAGTTCGGCGAGGAATAGGCACGCGACCAGCGGCCGCGTTGCCGCGACGGGTTCCCATCCCGACATTGACGTCACGGCCCCGCCGCCCCATCTTGCGACATAGGGCGACCGCTGATCGGGAGGCAGCATTCGCCACCGGTTCAAGTGGATAGGCGCCATGCTCGACACGAAATTGAACGACGAAGCCGCCCGCCTGGCCGCGCTCGGGCGCTATGAAATTCTCGACACGCCGCCCGAGCCCGCCTTTGATCGCATCACCCAGCTTGTCCGGTCGATCCTGGGCGTGCCGATGTCGGTCGTGTCGCTGATCGACGGCGATCGCCAATGGTTCAAGTCGCGCACCGGCATCGACGCGACCGAAACCCCGCGCGACATCGCCTTCTGCAACCACACCATCCGCGACCGTGTGCCGATGGTCGTGCCCGATGCCTGTTCCGACCAGCGCTTCAGCAGCAATCCGCTGGTCACCGGCGATCCCAATATCCGCAGCTATGCCGGTGTCCCGCTGGCGACGCCCGACGGCTATAATGTCGGCACCCTCTGCGCGATCGATACCGTGCCGCGCGAATTTGATCCCGGCCAGATCGCCATCCTCGAAAATCTCGGCGCGCTGGTGGTGGAGCAACTGGAACTGCGCCGCATTGCCGAGCGCGACCATCTGAGCGGCGCCCTCACCCGCCGCGCCTTCGTGGCGGAGATGGACAAGCATATCGCCCTCTTCCGCCGCTATGCGCGTCCGGCCAGCCTGTTGCTGTTCGACATCGACCATTTCAAGCGGGTCAATGACACCCATGGCCACCCGGCCGGCGATGTCGTGATCCGCGAGGTCGCGGCCTGTTGCGACCGGACCAAGCGCCCGAACGACATATTGGGCCGGCTTGGCGGGGAAGAGTTCGGCGTGCTGCTCCCCGAAAGCAATGCGGCGCAGGCCGGGGCCGCTGCCCAGCGTTTCTGCGATGCCATCGCCGCGCTGGAAATCGTCCATATGCCGCCGCTGCGCGTCACCGCCAGCTTCGGCATTGCCGAGATCGGGCCTGACCGGATCAGCAGCGACGCCTGGATCGCCGCCGCCGATGTCGCCCTCTATTCGGCCAAGCATGGCGGTCGCAATCGCGTGGTCATCGCGAAAACGGACGCCGCCCAGCCCGACTGACACCGAAAGGCTGTCCTTTTCCCCATTCCCTCGATAGAGAGGCCGCTTCGTCCGCACTGGTCGCGGACCAGAAGGCAGGACGCAGAACGTGGCACGCGAAATCACCGGTTTTTCCAACCCGCTGGTCAAGCGCGTGCGCTCTCTGCGGGAAAAGAAATATCGCAAGGCCGAAGGGCTGTTCCTGGCCGAAGGGCTGCGCATCCTGACCGAAGCGCGCGAGGAAGGCGTGCTGCCCGAAATGCTCTTCCATGCCGGCTCCACCCACCCGCTCGCACTCGACCTGATCGACGCGATCGAGGCGGACGGCGGCGACGTGATCGAAACCACGCCCGATATTCTGTCCAAGATCAGCGGCAAGGATAATGCCCAGGCCGTGGTCGGCGTCTATCGCGACCGGCTGACTCCGCTGGAGAAGCTCGACCGCAGCACGGCCGACATCTGGATCGTCGCCCAGTCGCTGCGCGACCCCGGCAATCTCGGCACCATATTGCGCACCGGCGACGCGGTCGGTGCCGGCGGCCTCATCCTGATCGACGATTGCGTCGACCCCTTCTCGGTCGAATCGGTGCGCGCCAGCATGGGCGCCCTGTTCACCCAGTCGATCACCCAGGCCCGCTGGGGCGAATTCATGCACTGGCTGCGCCAGGGGCCGGGCGAACTGATCGGCACCAGCCTGAAAGCGACCCAGGATTATCAGGAGCCGAGCTATCAGAGCCCCAGCTTCCTGCTGGTCGGCAATGAGGCGCAGGGCCTGCCAGAAAGCTATGAAGCCGAATGCGACCAGCTGGTGAAGATGCCGATGCTGGGCAAGGCCGACAGCCTGAACGCCGCGGTCGCGACAGCCGTCATGGCCTATGAGCTGCTGAACCAGAAACGACGGAAATAGAGGCGAATGTCATCATCCTCCCCTGTAAGGGGAGGTGGCAGGGCGAAGCCCTGACGGAGGGGTGTCGCCCTATCGCGCGCGGCAACACCCCTCCATCATTTGCCAGGCAAATGGTCCCCCTCCCCTTGCAGGGGAGGATGGCGGCGCGAACGGATTGAGAAGGATGGGGGCGATGACGAAGACGAGCGGCATGAGCGCAATGTGGCTGCACAAGCGAGTGCTGGCGGCCAGCCTCATCGGCACGGCGGTCGAATTTTACGACTTCTATATCTACGCCACCGCCGCCAGCCTGATCTTCCCCTCGCTCTTCTTTCCGGCCTCCTCGCCCTCGGCGCAGTTGATGGCCTCCTATGGCAGCCTCGCCCTCGCCTTCCTCGCCCGGCCGCTCGGCGCCGCCGTCTTCGGCCATTATGGCGACCGCATCGGGCGCAAGGCGACGCTCGTCACCTCGCTCATGCTGATGGGCGGCTGCACATTGCTGATCGGCTTCCTGCCGACCTATCTCATGATCGGCTTCTGGGCGCCGCTGATCCTGTGCGTGTTGCGTTTCGGCCAGGGCTTTGGCCTGGGCGGCGAATGGGGCGGTGCGGCGCTGCTGGCGGTCGAAAATGCACCCGAAGGCTGGCGCGCCCGCTTCGGCATGTTCCCGCAACTGGGCGCCCCGGTCGGCTTCATCACCGCCAACGGCCTGTTCCTGCTGCTCGGCGCCTTCCTGACCGATGCGGAATTCTTTGCCTGGGGCTGGCGCCTGCCGTTCCTGGGCAGTTCGGTCCTCGTGATCCTGGGCCTCTGGGTCCGCCTCAAACTCACCGAGACGCCCGAATTTGCTGCCGCGCAGCAGGAAGCACCGCCGCCGGCCGTGCCGCTTGCCACCCTGCTCTCGACCCATCTGGGCGCGGCCATCGCCGGCACCTTCGCCTGCGCCGCCTGCTTCGCCGTCTATTATATCGCGACCGCCTTTGCGCTGGGCTATGGCACCACCGCGCTCAAGATCGACCGGGAAATCTTCCTCGCGATCCAGCTTGGCGCCATCATGTTCATGGCGCTCAGCATCGTGATCGCCGGCTGGTGGTCGGACAGGAGCAGCCCGACCCGCGTCCTCGCCTGGGGCTGTGCCGGCACGCTGGTCATGGGCATCGTCTTCGGCCCGCTGATCGGCACCGCCGCGCTGCTGCCGATCTTCGTCGCGCTCAGCCTCGCCCTGTTCGTGATGGGCTTCATCTACGGCCCGCTCGGCGCCTATCTGCCCGCCCTCTTCCCGACCCAGCTGCGCTATACCGGGGCGTCCTTCGCCTTCAACCTGGGCGGCATCCTGGGCGGCGCGCTGGCGCCGATCGTCGCCACCTGGCTGATCGGCATGCAGGGCGTCGCGCTCGTCGGCCTCTATATGTCGGCCGCCGCGCTCATCAGCTTGGCTGGCCTGTGGTGGACCAGCCGCAGCTGAATCAGATGGCCTTGCGCATCAGGATCATCGGCACGCCGCTATCCTCGAACGGGCGGACGTCGATGAACCCGAAGCTGCGATAGAGCGGCACGCCGGCCATCGTCGCCGACAATTCCAGCGCGGCAAAGCCCTCCTGCCGCGCGGCGGCCTCGCACAGCGCCAGGATGGTCGTGCCGACGCCTTTGCGGACATGGTCGGGATGGGTGTACATCGCCCGCACCTTTGCCGCCTCGGTCGCGGGGTCGAGCATGCGGTCGTCGCGCCCGGCCGTGTGGTCGCCGCCATAGGCGGTCGCCCGGCGGCTCCATCCGCCACATCCGGCGATCGCACCCTCCGCCTCCACCACGAAATAGGTCCGGTCACCGATCAGCCGCCGGTCCAGCCCCATGAAGCCATGGCTGGCCTGTACCTGCGCAGCGGTCAGATAGGCCGACTGCAATTGCTCGATGGCCAGCGACATCAGGGTGGACAATGCGGGTTCGTCGGCGGCGGTCGCCAGGCGGTTGGTCAAGGGCATGGCCCCTCCTGCAACGAAATCGGCCGGCCCCGCAAGGGAACGGCCGATCGGATCATGATGATGCGGGATCAGAACTTGAATCCGACCTTCGCATACCAGAAGCCGCCGTTGAAGCCGAAGGGCGATACGTCGGGATAGATGTCACCGGTGAAGCGACCACCCGTCGACGCATAGACCGGCCCCAGCCCGCCGGCGCGATTGTCATATTTGTCGGGATAGTTGCTGAACAGGTTCTGCGCGCCGGCACTCAGCGTGAAATTGTCATTGAGCTGATAGCTGACTTCCAGATCGAACACGAACTCGCTGCCAAAGCTCTGATTGACATAGCTTTCGCCGTTCACACCGGTGCCGTCGTCATAGACCTTGTACTTGCCATACCAGTTCGCCCGGCCCAGCACCGACAGCGCACCGCTGGTCCAGTTCTCGGTCAGGATCACGCGCGTCTTGGGCAGCGTATTCTGCAGCTGCATGATGCGCGTGTCGCTGATGATCGGCGATCCGGTATCGGGGTCCAGCCCGACGCGGATGACCTTCGTCTTGTTGTAGTTGAAGGCCAGCGTGGTGTTGAACGTCCCCATGCTGTCGGTCGAGAAGCGATAGCTGCCAACCACGTCGACACCCTGGGTCCGGGTATCGAAGGCATTGGTCAGGAACTGCACCTCATTGACCGTGGCATAGTTGGCCAGGCCCAGCGCCTGAAGTTCGGGTCGCTGATCGTCGGTGATCACCCGCGATCCGGTGGTGCCGATGCGGTCCTTCACCTTGATGTTGTAATAGTCGATCGTCAGCGACGCGCCGGGGGCTGGCGTGAACACCGTACCGGCCGAGAAGCTGACCGACTCTTCCGGCTTCAGCGGCACCGCGCCCAGATATTGGGCGACCGGGCTGGCGACCGGCAGCGTCATGAACTCGATCGCGTTGGGATTACCCGGATTGAAGGTGGTCGCGATGCTGCTGGTGTTGGTCTGGCCCGGCGTCGGCGCACGGAAGCCGGTCGACAGCGTGCCGCGAACCGCGAACACATCCGGCACGATGGCGTAGCGTGCCGACACCTTGCCCGTGGTCGAATTGCCGAAGTCGGACAGATGCTCGTAGCGGCCGGCAAAACCCAGCGAGAAGGCTTCGGTGATGTCGCCTTCCACGTCGATATAGAGGCCCTTGGAATTGCGGCTGCTCTCACCCGCGATCGCCGGACCATAGCCAGGGAAGCCATTGGCACCGACCGGCAGCGCGACCGAGAGCTGGCTGCCATCCGCGTTCAACACCGGCGTGCCATCCTGATGGAAGACCAGGTTCCCGGTATAGGGCCCGATCGCATAGGAAGCGGCGTCGCCTAGGCCCAGTTCATAGGATTCCCGGAAATACTGCCCACCAAACGCAATCGTGATCGGGCTCGCCAGCCCGACTTCCCAGGGATAGCTGAAGTCCGCATTGAACAGCGTTTCGCGCTGTTCCAGCTTGCCGAGGTAGAATTCGGTCGGCGAGGTGATGCCCAGCGACGGGTTCATCGTGCCGTTCATCGTATATTTCAGCGTGGACTGGCCATAGCTGCCCGACAGGTCGTAGTTCAGGCCAAAGCCGAGCGTGCCCTTGTAGCCGACGGTGCCCGAAATATCGTCGATCTTGCCGAAGAAGATCGGCGTGAAGCCGCCCGAATAGACGCAGCTCCAGTTCTGCACCAGCGGATCGGAGCAATCCGACACCTGCGTATAATCCCGCGTCGTGGGGTCATAATCGTTGGGCGCATAGACATTGCCGCCCGCCGCGCCGGTCTGGATGCCCGGTGTCGTATTGTCGAAATCGGTAAAATAGTCGTTGAAGATGCCGTTGAGGCCGAAATTGGCGGAATTGACCGACTGGCGATAGTTGAAGCTCTCTTCCTGGAAGCTGTGGCCATAATTGCCAAAGAAGTAGATGCTGCTGTCGTCGCCCAGGTCGAAGCCGCCATTCACGAAGAATCGATAGGATTCCATCTTCGGATTGCCATAGCGCTGCGCCAGCTTGGGTACGCCGATGTCGGGCTGCTCCTGCGACAGTTCCAGCGCGCCGGGTCGGGTGACGCCGCGGCTGGTCTTGCCGGCGTTCACATATTCGCCGCTGATGTTGATGAAGCCATTGTCGCCCAGCTTGAAACCACCGTTCAGCGCGACCTGATAATCCTCGCCATCGCCGCGATAATATTGGCCATAGCGGGCATAGCCCGAAATGCCGTCGGTATCGTCGCGCAGCGCCATGTTGATGACGCCCGCGATCGCGTCGGAACCATATTGGGCCGAAGCGCCGTCGCGCAGCACTTCGACGCTGCGCACCGCAATCGCCGGAATCTGCGCAAGGTCGGCCGAATGGGCGCCAGCGGACTGGGCGTTCGCGCCGATCTGGACCAGCGCGGAGCGATGCATGCGCTTGCCGTTCACCATCACCAGCGTCTGGTCGGGCGCCAGCCCGCGCAGGTTGGGCGGCCGGACGAAGGAGGAGCCGTCACCAATGGCATAGCGCGCCACCGAGAAGGACGGGACCAGGTTCTGGATCACCTGGTTCATGTCGGCGACGCCCTGCTTCTGCAGTTCCTCGCCGGAATAGACATCGATCGGCGTCGGCGATTCGGCGACGGTACGGTCGGTACGCCGCGTGCCGGTGACGATGATCGTCTGGCCGGGCGTTTCCGCTGCGGCCGCCTGGGGCGCAACATCCTGCGCAAGAACAGGCATTGAATAGGACAGTGCAATGGCAATCGCACTGCATGAAAACAGACCCTGATACTTCATCAAAAAGCCCCCTATTTCTTTTTTTAGAGACCTTTCGACACCCCCCTCTTCTTGTTGCCGGATGAGATCGGAATGGACGCAACTATCCGTTCCTGAAATCGGAAATTTCAGTGCGTTTCACTCAGTAACATCTGGAAATATCAGGCTGGCATAATTGCATCGACTGCGAAATGGCCCTTTGGGTGGCCGCAAAAATTTGTTCGCAAGCGCAATAATTCATGCCGTAAAACAATGTGTCAAATCATTGTAACACAAAGAAAAAGGCGGCAGCCCTGGGGGCCACCGCCTGTTTCATTTTTACAACTGTCAAGAACAGTTTTGAAGGATCAACCTTCGGTGCGGGTATCGCGGCGCTCGGCGATACGAGCGCGCTTGCCGGTGCGGCCACGCAGATAATAGAGCTTGGCACGACGCACGACACCGCGACGAACGACGGTGATCGAATCGAGGTTGGGCGAGTAGAGCGGGAACACGCGCTCCACGCCTTCGCCGAACGAAATCTTGCGAACGGTGAAGTTGCTGCCCATGCCCTTGTTGGAACGGGCAATGCAGACGCCTTCATAGTTCTGGACGCGGCTGCGCTCGCCTTCGACAACCTTCACGCCGACGCGCAGGGTGTCACCGGGACGGAAATCGGGGATTTCCTTCGCCAGGGCGGCAATGTTTTCGGCCTCGATCTGCTGGATCAAGTTCATGTAACTTAGTCCTTATTTTCGCGTTGCGCACCAGAGGGCGACTGGTCCCGAACGCCGATATGGCGTTCCCAAAGGTCCGGCCGCCTTAGCCGTGTATCTGCCTCCGCCTGTTGTTTCCGCCAGGCGGCGATCTTCGCATGATCCCCCGATCGCAACACTTCGGGAATCCTGCGCCCCTCCCATTCGACTGGTCGGGTATAATGCGGATATTCGAGCAACCCCGTTTCAAAGGATTCCTCGACACCGCTGGAAGCGGCGCCCATTACACCGGGAAGCAGGCGGATGCAAGCATCCAGCAGCATCAGCGCGCCCATTTCCCCGCCGGACAGGATGATGTCGCCCATCGATATCTGCTCGATCGGTCGGGCATCGAAAATCCGCTCGTCAAAGCCCTCGAATCGCCCGCACAGCAAGGTCACGCCGGGGCCATCCGCCAGCGCCCTGATCCGCGCCTGCGTGATCGGTTTGCCGCGCGGCGTCATCGCCAGGATCGGCAGGTCGGGCCGCTGCGCCAGCGCATGGTCGATGCCGCGCGCCAAGATGTCGGGCTTCAGCACCATGCCCGCCCCGCCCCCGGCCGGCGTATCGTCGACGGTGCGATGCTTGTCGGTCGCAAAGCCGCGCATCTGGATCGGATCGCACGACCATTTCCCCTCGGCCAGCGCACGTCCCGCAAGCGACACGCCCAAGGGGCCCGGAAACATCTCGGGATAGAGGGTCAGGATCTGGGCCGCAAAGCTCATCGCCGGCGCGCCCGCAGCCGGGCGGCGGACAGGCCGCCAACCAGGCAGAGCGCACCGCAGCCCATCATCACGAAGCCGATCATCCGCAGCATGTCGGCAAAGGGCCGTTCGGGATGCAGCATGCCCGGCAGCAGCACCAGCAGCGGCAGGGGACAGACCAGCCCGATCGCCACCAGCCCCTTCACCCAGAGCGGCCAGCCAAGGCCGAACAGCCGCCAGCCCCCGGCCAGCATCATCAGCAGATAGATTGCGGTCAAAATTTGCGCCATGGCTGCGCGCCTAGAGCATTTTCGCCGCAGGGGGAACTGTCGATCGCCAGCGCCTCAGGGCGCCTTGACCTCCAGCTTCAATTCCTGGATTTCCGCGTCGGCCGTCGGCGCCAGCAACAGACTGCCTGCCACCCGCCCCTTCTCGCAGGTCCAGGTGAACTTGCCCGACAGATTGCCGGTCGCGCTCAGCGGTGCATCGACCGCGCAGCTACCGACCTCACCCTTCAACGCCGCCAGACGCTTGCCCCAATGCACCGCATCGGCATCCATCAGGAAATTCATCGCCAGATTGTCGCGGGCGGCCAGCACATCGCCCGACGCATAGATGCGCCCCGCCGCGGCATAGCCCTGCGCCAGCAGCGGACTGACCGGCACGTCCCGCGCGATCAGCGCTCCCGCCTTCTGCAACAGCATCGCCGCATCCCAGGCGGCGCCCGCCCCGCCATTATAGGTGCGATTGGTGAAGACGAAGATGCCGACACCATAATCCGGCATCAGCATCACATGGCTGCCATAGCCGGGATAGCCGCCGCCATGGGACAGGGTCAGCCCCAGGTCGCAATCCTGCGCGATCCGCATGGCAAAGCCATAGGCCGCCGCCTGACGGCAGGCGGTCGCCCCGCTCTTGCCGTTGCGCTGGCCGACGCTCATGAAATTGCTACCCTCCGCCAGCATCCGCACCGACGCCCGGCTGACCGGACCGCTCTCCGCATCGTCGCGCGGCGGCCAGGCCGACAGCAGAAAGGCCACCCAACGGGCATAGTCATTGGCACTGGTCTGCAGCCCGCCCATCGCGCCAAAGGCGCCGTCGGCCATGTCGGGCTCGCGCTTCCAGCGCCCATCTTCCCAGCGATAGCCGAGCGACCGCCGCGCAGCCGGCCATTCGCTCAGCTGATAGCCGCTCGACGTCATGCCCAGCGGCGTCAACAGGCTCTGCTCGACATAGCGGCGATAGGGCATGCCCGAGACATTGGCGATGATCCGCCCCAGCAGCGCATAGCCGAAGTTGGAATATTCATAATGGGTCGCCGGCGCGCTGCTCATCGGCACGCCCTGCTCCAGCATCCGGGTGAAGTCCGCGTCGGGCAGCGGCGTCTGCCGGTCGCCCCACGGATTATCGTCGACAAAGCCCGCGCTGTGCGTCAGCAGGTCGCGGATGCGGATGCGCGGACTATCCTTGGTCGCATAGGTCCAGCCGCGCATTTCCGGCACATAAGTCTCGGCCAGATCGTCAAGCGAGAGCTTGCCCTCTTCCCGCAATTTCAGGATCGACAGGGCGGTAAACGCCTTGGTCATGGATGCGATACGAAACAGGCTGTCCCCCGTCACCGGCCGCTTCTGCACCAGATCCTGCGCGCCAAAGCCCTTCACATGAACCAGCCTGCCATCGGAGACGATGCCATAGACCAGCCCCGGCGCATGACTGTCGACCTGGAAATCGGCAAAGAGACGGTCAATCTCGGGGATGGCAGCGTCGATCTTCCTGGCATCGGCAGCAACCGCCGGCGCGGACAGGATGGACAGAAATCCCAACAGGGTCACCATGCGCACAGCCATGGTCATCATGCGCTCCAATCCTCCACTGTCAGGCCGGGAATATCGGCGAAATCCTTTTCGTTGCGCGTCACCAGCACCATGGCCGACGCCATCGCCTGCGCTCCGATCAACCGGTCGACCCCCCGACGACGCCCCCCCCACCAGGCGCACCATCTCGGCATAGGTGTGCGCCGCCGCATCATCGAACGGCAAGATATTCAGCAGCGCCAGAAATGTATCGACGCGCCGCAGGTCTCCGACCGGATCGCTAGAGCCGCGATTGCCGACCCGCAATTCGGCAGCAGTGACAGCGGAAACCGACAGGCGATCGAACTCGGCCGCCATCCGCTCGGCCAGACGGGCGCTTCGTCCGAGCAGGAAATCGATGCAAACATTGGTGTCGAGCAGATAAGCGACCTGCGTCATGCCGCAGACGACGCCGGCCCGGTCCAATCGCGATCCCCCTGATCGATATCGCCGCGTCCTTCCGCCATGAAGCCCGCCGACATGCTGCCGAACAGGGACAAAAGGATGTCGCGCTGCTGACCCTGCTTCCAGAAGGAAAAACTGCCATCGGCATGCGGTATCATGACGACTTCCTCGCCGTCATTCAGGCCCAGACTCTTGGGCAGCCGCAACGCCAGGCTGTTGCCCGACTTGAAGACCTTGGCCCGATATTCTTCGCCCATGGAGAAGCTCCGTATATACGGAGCGTATATACTATTCGGTAAAAGCCGCGTCAATCACGGCGCCGTCCTCGCTCAGCACCACCACATGCATCGGCGCCATGAAGCGCTTGCCGGGCTTGCCCTCGATCGACGGACGCTGCACCTCGATGATGTCACCGGCGCCGAAATTCTCGACCGCGATGATCTCGCCCAGCGTCTCGCCGGTGCTGCTTGTGCAGGGAAGGCCGACCAGGTCGGCATGATAATATTCGCCCTCGGGCAAGGCCGGCAGGGCGGAACGCGGGACGGTCAGCGCCGTGCCGCGCAGGGCTTCGGCCGCGCCGCGATCGCCGATCTCGGCAAAGCGGGCCACCGCGCCATTCGGGCCGGGGCGCACCGACTTCAACGTCAATGTGCGCCCCGCCGCATCGAAGCTCTTGTAGCTTTTCAGAGCCTCGGCCCCTTCGCCAAACAGCTTCAGACGGACTTCGCCCGCCACGCCATGGGCACCGATGATCGCGGCCAGGGTGACGGGCTTGTCGGTCAAGAGGATCAGCCCTCAGCCTGCTCGGCAGCAGCTTCCTCGGCGGGAGCGGCTTCTTCAGCGGCCGGAGCAGCGGCAGCGGCAGCGGCTTCGCGCGCAGCTTCTTCAGCTTCGGCAGCCTTGGCGGCGCGGTCTTCAGCGCGGTCCTTGGCCTTCTGGCCCGGCTCTGCCTTCTTCGGGTTGTTGCGAGCAGCGCGCTCCTTCACGCCAGCGGCGTCGAGGAAGCGGGCAACGCGGTCGGTCGCCTGGGCGCCGGCGGCAACCCAGTGCTTCGCACGCTCGACGTCGATGATGACGCGCTTTTCGTCGCCCTTGGGCAGGACGGGGTTGTAGCTGCCGATGCGCTCGATGAACTTGCCGTCACGCGGGGCGCGGCTGTCGGCCACGACGATGCGGTAATAGGGGCGCTTCTTGGAGCCGCCGCGCGACAGACGGATGGAGGTTGCCATGGAACTAGACCTTTCTACTCAAACCAAATTACGGAAATTGCTTATTTCTTCATGAAATTCTGAAAGCCGGGCGGAAGCTTGGGCATGTTGCCGCCCAGGCCACCAAGGCCACCCAGACCCGACAGGTCGGGCGGACCGCCCTGCCCATCCGCGCCGCCCGGACCACCCAGGCCGCCCAATCCACCCATGCCACCGCCGGTGAACATCTTGGCCAGCCCCTTGAGGCCGCCCATCTTGCGGATCTTCTTCATCGCCGTTTCCATTTCCTGATGCATTTTCAGGAGACGGTTGACGTCCTGCACAGTGCGGCCGGCGCCCTTGGCGATACGGATCTTGCGCTTGGCGTTGATCAGCGCGGGCTTCTCGCGCTCCTTGGGGGTCATCGACCCGATCATCGCGTCCAGATGCAGCAGCGTCTTGTCGTTGGCGCCGCTATTGGCCATCGCCGCCTGCGCCTTCTTGAGGCCCGGCAGCATGCCGGCCAGCGCGCCCAGACCGCCCATGCGGCGCATCTGGTTGAGCTGGCTGCGCAGGTCGTTCATGTCGAACTGACCCTTGGCCATCTTCTTGGCCAGCTTGTCGGCTTCCTCGGCGTCGATCGTCTCGGCGGCCTTCTCGACCAGGCTGACGACGTCGCCCATGCCCAGGATGCGTTGGGCAACGCGGGCCGGATGGAAGGGCTCAAGCGCATCCAGCTTTTCACCGGTGCCGGCAAACTTGATCGGACGGCCGGTGACCGCGCGCATCGACAGCGCCGCGCCACCACGGGCGTCGCCGTCCATACGGGTCAGCACGACACCGGTCAGCGGCACCTGCGCGGTAAAGCTGGTCGCGACATTGACGGCGTCCTGGCCGGTCAGCGAGTCGACCACCAGCAGGATTTCCGCCGGATTGGCGACGTCGGCGACCGCCTTCATCTCGTCCATCAGCGCCTGGTCGACATGCAGTCGGCCGGCGGTGTCGAGCATGACCACGTCGAAGCCCTGCAGCTTGGCCGACTGCAGCGCGCGCTTGGCGATCTCCACCGGCTGCTGGCCGGCGACGATCGGCAGGGTCGCGACATCGATCTGGGTGCCAAGGACGGCCAGCTGCTCCTGCGCGGCCGGGCGCTGGACGTCGAGCGACGCCATCAGCACCTTCTTGCGCTCCTTGTCCTTCAGGCGCTTGGCGATCTTCGCGGTCGAGGTCGTCTTGCCCGAACCCTGAAGGCCGACCATCATGATGACGGCGGGCGGGGTGACGTCGATCAGCAGGTCGCTGGTTTCGGCGCCCAGCGTCTCGGTCAGCGTGTCGGAGACGATCTTGACGACCATCTGGCCGGGCGTGATCGAGCGCAGCACATCGCTGCCGACAGCCTTTTCGGTCGCCTGGTCGACGAATTGGCGAACCACGGGCAGCGCCACGTCGGCTTCCAGCAGTGCGACTCGCACTTCGCGCATCGCGGCACGGACATCGTCCTCCGTAAGCGCACCGCGCCCACGCAGCTTGTCGAATACCCCACCGAGACGATCGCTTAGCGAATCGAACATCATCACCTCAATTCGGGCCAAGACCCGGAAAATCCATGCGCCACCCCAAAACGACAAAATCGCCGGCGGGCGAAAACTCGCCGGCCAGCGTCCATTCGATATCCCTCTTGGACATCCTGGAGTCGTCAGGGTTCCAGGACCAGAGTCCCGGATGCAGGGCGCCCCTTAAGCCAAAGCGGCCGCAAGCGCAAGTGCGCTATCCCGCAGCCAGCGCGGCCGCCGCCCCACTCATGATCGCCGTGCGCCCCAGCAACTCGACCAGCAGCAATCGTCCGGCGATCACCGCCAGCCCCCAGCGATAGGCCGGATGCACCGCGCCGCGCAGCCCGGCATCGGCGCGCATCGCGATCCCGACATAGAGCAACTGCATCAGTGTCGCACAGGCGCCCGCCCATGGCCCCAGCAACGGCATCGGCAATATCCGGCCGAATGCCGGCTCCATCATCGCGATGGTCCCGCACAATATCAGCCGCTTGTGCCAGTCGCTCCGCTGCCGCAGCAGGATCGCCGCCAATGTGAGCGAACCAAAGGCCAGCATGTCGAGCGGCCCCAGCACCAGGAATATGCCCGGCGGAAAAAAGGGCGGCACCCGCCCCATCTGCACCGCCAGGATCGACGTCGCGATACCCCAGGGGATCAGGAAGCAGGCAAGCCCGGCCGCAACCCAGCCCAACTGGCGATGGAGATCGGTCCGCCGCTGCGCCACCAGCAGTGCCTGCGCCAGGAACAGCAGCGTCCATGCCAGCAGCGACAGCGCATGGACATGCACCCACCACGGCACGGTCGCCACGTCGACATAGCCGCGCAGGGCAAAGCTGCCGAAGCCGCCAACCACGGTGACGGCGACCAGCGCCGCCATGCCGGTAAAGATGCGCCGTTCCCGCGCCTGTCGTTCCACTGCACCGATTGCCGTCGCCATTGCGTCGACCTCCCGCTCTTTGGCAACAATAGCGCAGCAACCACGCCCAATATTGTAAGAAGTCGCCACGTTCCGGCTCGGCGCTTGCGCCCGCCCGTCGTTTGCGCCAGCAAACCCGCCACAGACCGCATAACAGGGGGAGCTTTCTATGAGTTGGACACGTCGCAAGCCGATGGAGGCGATGACGCCCCAGGGAGGCGGCCACAGCATGGCGCGCACCCTGTCCTGGCCGCATCTGCTGGCGCTGGGCGTCGGCGCGATCGTCGGCACCGGCATCCTCACCCTGATCGGCGTCGGCGCCGACCGCGCCGGCCCCGCCGTCCTCATCTCCTTCGCCATTGCCGGCGCGATCTGCGCCTGCGCCGCGCTCGCTTATGCCGAACTGTCGACCATGATGCCGGCAGCGGGCAGCGCCTACAGCTACTCCTATGTGGTACTGGGCGAAGGCATTGCCTGGATCGTGGGCTGGAGCCTGATCCTCGAATATTCGCTGGTCGTCTCGACCGTGGCAGTCGGCTGGTCGGGCTATGCCGCCCCGCTCCTCACCCCGCTCGGCTTTCCCGAGGCACTGACCAAGGGGCCGGAACTTGGCGGCCTCATCAACATCCCCGCCATCTTCATCATCGGCGTCGTCGCCGCCCTGCTGATGTTCGGCACGCGCGAAAGCGCCCGGCTCAACACGCTGCTGGTGCTGATCAAGATCGCGACCTTGAGCCTGTTCGTCTGGGTCGCCCTGCCCGCCTTCGATGCCCAGCATCTCGAACCCTTCATGCCCTTCGGCTTTGCCAAGCATATGGGGCCTGACGGCATCGAGCGCGGCGTGATGGCGGCGGCCGCGATCATCTTCTTCGCCTTCTACGGCTTCGACGCGATCTCGACCGCGGCGGAGGAAGCCAAGAACCCGGACCGTGACCTCGCCATCGGCATCGTCGGCTCGCTGATCGTCTGCACCCTCATCTATGTGCTGGTCGCCGCGGCCGCGGTGGGCGCCATGCCCTTCACCCGCTTTGCCGACAGCCCGGAGCCGCTCGCCCTCATCCTGCGTGAAATGGGCCAGGGGCCGATCGCCCGGATCGTCGCGATCGCCGCCGTCATTGCGCTCCCCACCGTGCTGCTGGGCTTCCTCTACGGCCAGAGCCGCATCTTCCTGGTGATGGCGCGCGACGGCTTCCTGCCGCAATCGCTCGCCCGCATCTCGAAGCGCGGCACCCCTGCGCGCATCACCGCCGTCACGGCCGTGCTGGTGGCGATCATCGCCGGCGTGCTGCCGATCGACCAGATCGCCGCGCTCGCCAATGCCGGCACGCTGATCGCCTTCACCGCAGTAGGCGCCTGCCTGCTGATCCTGCGCCGCCGCGCGCCGGACCTCAAGCGCCCCTTCCGCACGCCGGCGGCGACGCTGGTGGGCCTGGGCGCCGTGCTCGGCTGCGCCTATCTGTTCCTCAGCCTGCCGATGAAGACCATCTACGCCTGCCTGATCTGGAACGCGATCGGCCTCGTCGTCTATTTCCTCTATGGACAGAAGCGCGCCTCGGCCGCCCGCTAGGGCCGAGGCCCGCACAAAGAAAAAGCCTCCCGTCGCGACAGCAACGGGAGGCTTTTTCTTTGCCTCGAACAGGGCAGCGCTCAGTGCGCCGCCGACGTATCCACCGGTCCGCTAGGCTTGGGCGCCAACCAGACGATCACCGCCGCCGCAAACAGCACCAGCGCGGAGATGAAGAAGACATAGTCGACCGAAATGGCGATCGCCTCCTGCTCCACCAGATTGGATATGGTCTGGCGGATCTGCTCGGTCGTCATCCCCATGCCCGACAGCGCCCGCTGCGCATCGTCGGGCTGCAAGGCGCCGGCCAGTTCGTTGCGCGACACACGCTGGCTATCGCTCCATCCGGTCAGCACCAGCGACGTCGCGATCGCGATCGCCATGGTCCGCAAGAAATTCTGCAGGCCGGCGGCCGACGCCGTCTCGCTCGGCGGCACCGACCCCAGGGTCAGCGTCGTCAACGGGATCATGAAGAAGGGCATGGCAAAGCCCTGCACGAACTGCGGCAGCGCCAGTCCGAAAAAGTCGATGCCGCTGGTCCAGTGCGCCCGCCACAAGGTCATGCAGCCCAGCCAGAAGACCGCGCCCGAAATCATGATGCGCGGATCGACCTTGCCGGTGAAACGCGCGGCGAAGGGGGCACTCATCACCGCCGCCATCGCCGTGAAGGCGGTGACGATGCCCGACCAGGTCGCGGTATAGCCCATCGACATCTGCAGCCATTGCGGGATGACCACGATGCTGGAGAAATAGGCGCCGAAGGCCAGAGCCAGCGTGAAGACGCCCGATGAGAAGCCGATATGTCGGAACACCCGCAGGTCGACGATCGGATGCTCCTCGGTCAGCTCCCAGATGATGAAGACGATGAAGCCGATGCCGGCCAGGATGGCGAGCGTCAGGATCAGCGGGTCGGAGAACCAGTCATGGTCGCGACCGATGTCCAGCATCACCTGCAGGCAGCCGATCCAGAAGATCAGCAGGCACAGGCCGATCTTGTCGATCGGCTGGTGCGCCGTATCGGTCTCCACCGGCCGCAGCATCGCCATCGCCGCGAACACGCACAGCGCCGCGATCGGCAGGTTGATGAAGAAGATCCAATGCCAGCTCCAATTGTCGCTGATATAGCCGCCGACGATCGGCCCCATGGCCGGCCCCAGCAGCGTCGTCATCGCCCACAGGCCCATGGCGCGCGGTCGCATTTCCGGCGGGAAGATGCGCAGCAACAGGGTCTGCGACATCGGCATGATCGGCCCGCCACAGATGCCCTGCCCCAGGCGCGCGGCCACGATCATGCCCAGCGTGGTCGACAGGCCGCACATCATCGAGAAGAAGCCGAAGCCGATCATCGCCCAGATGAAGGTCCGCACCACGCCGAAACGCAGCGCCAGCCAGCCGGTCAGCGGCACGCAGATCGCCTCCGCCACCGCATAGGATGTGATGATCCAGGTGCCCTGGTCGCCGGAGATGCCCAGATTGCCGGCGATATGCGGCACCGAGACATTGGCGATGGTCAGGTCGAGCACGACCATGAAGTTGCTCAGCGCCAGCACCAGCCCGGCAAGCGTGCGGGTGCGCGGCGAGAGCAGATTGAAGGTTTCGGGACCGCTCACGCGCTCGCTCCCTTACTTGCCGGCCAGATCGATCTCGACTTCGGTGGACAAGCCCACGCGCAGCGGATGCTCTGCCAGTTCCTTGGGGTCGAGCGCGATGCGCACCGGCAGGCGCTGGACCACCTTGATCCAGTTGCCGGTCGCGTTCTGCGCCGGGATCAGCGACAGCGACGAACCGGTGCCGCCGGAGAAGCCCACGACCTTGCCATGATAGACGACGTCGCCGCCATAGATGTCGGCCACCACCGTGGCGGGCATGCCCACCTTCACATGGCGCAGCTGGCGCTCCTTGAAATTTGCGTCGACATAGACTTGCGAGAGCGGGACGATGCTCATGATCGGGCTGCCCTGCGCGACACGCTGGCCGATCTGGACCGCACGCTTGGTCACAACGCCGTCGATCGGCGCACGGATGATCGTGCGTTCCAGGTCCAGCTTGGCGTCTTCCAGCTTCGCCTTGGCAACCATCACCGCGGGATCACTTTCCTCGGTCGAACCGCGGATCAGCGCGTCGTTGGCGGCCAACTGGCCGGTGGCGGCATTGCGGGTCGCCTGCGCGGTCTCGACACCGGCACGGGCCAGGTCCAGCGCCGCCTTGGCAGCGGCATAGGATTTGCGCGCCGCGGTGACTTCGTCACCCGAAACCGCGCCGCCCGCGACCAGCGCCTCGCGGCGCTGCAGGTCGATGCGGGCCTTGTCGAAATCGGCCTGCGCGGTCGCCAGTTGGGCACGGGCCTGGACGATGTCGGCGCCACGCGCCTCGACCTGCGCCGACAGCGAACCGCTGGTCGCGCTCGTCTGGCGGAAGCGGCGACGGGCATCGGCCAGGTCGGCCTCGGCCTGCTGCAGCGCGATCTGCGCGTCGGTCGGGTCCAGCTTCACCAGGATATCGCCACGCTTCACCGTCTGGGTGTCGGTGACGTTGACCTCGATCGCCTGCGCCGACAGCAGGGGCGTCACCTGGGCGACCTCCGCATTCACATAGGCATTGTCGGTGCTGACATGGTTGCGCCCGATCAGGAAATACCAGGCCGCCCACAGGACGCCGACCACCAGCACGGCGATCGCCAGACGGGTCAGCCAGGTCTTGCGGGCATTGCCGCGCTGCTCGGCCAGTTCGGGGGAAGTTTCGGTGGCGGCATCAGCCATTGGGTCGATCCTTGGACTGAGCGTCGCTCGCGGCAAAGCCGCCGCCGAGCGCGCGAATGAGGGCAATATCGAGAGAGAAGGCGCTCGCTTCCAGCTGCGCGACGGACTGACGCGCCGCGAGCAGTTGGTCTTCGACGTTCAGCACGTCGAGATAGGTGGAAAGCCCGCCCTTGTAGCGTTGCTGGGCGACGCCATAGGCATCCTGCGACGCGGTCAGCGCCGCCTTGGCGTCGGTCAGCCGCTGGTCCAGCGTCCGGCGGCTGGTCACGGCGTCGGCGACGTCCTGATAGGCGCCCAGCACCGTCTTGTCATAGCTGGCGACCGCCTCGTCATAGGTCGCGCGCGCGCCGCGATACTGGCCGCGCAACTGCCCGCCATGAAAGATCGGCAGGCTGATCGCCGGGCCGGCGCTGCCGAACAGCGAATCCTTCTTGAACAGATTGTCCGCAAAGGACGTCGAACCACCCGAAGCACCGGTGCCGGTAAACAGCGTTTCATACCCCAGCGACTGGACGCCGATCAGGGCGCTCAGGCTCACCGCCGGGTAGAAGGATGCCCGCGCCACCTTGATCCGGCTGGCGGCGGCCTGCGTCCGGGCCAGCGCGGCGGCGACGTCGGGACGACGCGCCACCAGATTGGTGGTGACGTCCGCCGGCAGGCCCAGTGGCGCCAACTGGCCGATCTGCGGCCGGGTCATCGCCAGGCCACGGTCCGGCCCGGCGCCGATCAGCGCGGCGATCTGATGCTGGCGCAGCTCGATCGCCACGCGGGCGGCCGCCAGTTGCGCCTTGGCCGAGGACACGGTGGCGTCGGCCTGGCGTACGCTGCCGCGCGTTTCCAGGCCATTCTGCCGCCGGTCGGCGACCAGCTTCTGGCTGGCCGTACGGATTTCCAGCGTGCGCTCCTGGATTTCCGCCTCGTCATAGAGGCGGGCCAGATCGGCATAGGCATCGGCGATCGCGGTGGTCAGCGCCAGGCGTGCCTGCTGCGCGTCGATCTCGGCCGCGCGGGCCTCCGACGTGGCTGCCGCCAGCGACGCCCGGTTCTTGCCCCACAGGTCGATGTCCAGACCAAAGTCCAGCCCGACCTTGCCGGTGCCCAGCCAGCCCTGCGGCACGAAATCCTTGGGCATGCCCATATTATAGCTCTGCTTGGTCACGCCGGCATTGGCCGTGGCGTCGACCGTGGGCAGCAGCGCCGCGCCCGATTGCTGGGCCATCGCCGTCGCCTGGCGGAAGCGCGCCAGCGCCACCGCCATGTCGGGCGAATTGCGCAGCCCCTCCTCGATCAGCGATGTCAGTTGCGGATCGCCATAGGCGCTCCACCAATTCTCGCTGGGCCAGGCAACCGTGTCGGCGCTCAGGCTGCGCCCCGCCTCCACGCTCTGCGGCGCGCGAATCTCGGGCTTGTCGCCCAGATCAGGTATTGAAGCACAGCCGGCCAGAAGCAGCGCTGTCACTGCAATACCGCCGGTGCGAATGGAAAAACTGATGCGACTCACGGACATATCCAAACCGTACCATCCAGTATGAAAATCGCCTTTGCCCCGCCGTACCACCCTTGTCAATATAAATAGCGTACTCTATGGTACGCTTATATGACATGCCCGGAAAAAGCTTTAGCCCCCAGTCGTCGGGAGGCCCGCCGCCTCGACCGGCGCCAGACGATATTGGAGGTGGCTGCCCGGCATTTTCTGGAAAATGGCTATGCCGCGACCAGCATGTCGGCCATCGCCGCCATATTGGGCGGGTCAAAGGGCACGTTGTGGAATCATTTCCCTTCCAAGGAGGAATTGTTTCGCGCGGTTCTCGAAAATGCGACTAGCACCTATCGCGCGCGGCTTTCGGAAATATTGGACCCCGGCGGAGACCTCCCCTCGACGCTGCACCGCACCGCGCTCAGCCTGCTCGAAAAGGTGACATCGCCCGAAGCGATCGCCCTGCACCGGCTGATCGCGTCGGAAGGTGGCCGTTTCCCGGAAATGAGCCGCATCTTCTATGAAATGGCGCCCAGCCATACCCGCATGCTGCTCGCCCGCTTCCTCGAAGGCGCGATGGATCGCGGCCAGTTGCGCCGCGACGACCCCGACAAGGCCGCCCGCGTGCTGATGCGCCTGACGACATCGGGCTGCCATGAATTGCTGCTGCTCAGCCAGATCGAACGGGTCACGCCGCAACAGATGGAAAGCGACGCCGCCTTCGCCGTCGACATCTTCCTGCGCGCCTATGGCGCCGAAGGCATGGCGCGTTAACCATTTCTTTGCCGCCAGCTTCTATCCTGCCGATCGCAGGAGTTGCTATCCAATGCCGTTTTTCAAGCGCAAGCCCCTTCATCAGATCGTCGCGCAGCAGCCGGAAAGCGGGGCCACAGCCTCGCGTCGGCTGCGCGTGCTGCTGATCGACGAGAATGCGACCGCCCGCGCCGTCATCGCCCGCCGCCTGTCGCGGCTTAACTATGACGTGGTGCTGGCCGAAAATGGCTTCATCGCCCTCAACCTGCTGGTCACGCGTCCGGTTGACCTGATCCTGATCGACATGGACCTTTTGATGCTGCCCGCCGTGGCGACGATGAAGCGCATCCGCGCCACCGCCCTCGCCCCCCATGCCTGCATCGTCATGCTGACCGGCCGCATCGACAGCCAGTCCGCCGTCGAAGTGCTGGAGGCCGGCGCCGACGACCATATCGTCAAGCCATTCGATTTCGACCTGCTCGATGCGCGGCTGCGCCATCTGTGCGCCCGCGCCGAACGGCTCGGCATGCTCAGCCGGCACAATGCCGAACTCGATGCCCGCATCGCCCGCCGCGCGGTGGAGCTGGGTGAAACCCGCGACGCCCTGCAGGAAATGCAGCTCGACCGCGCCCGCCTCGTCTCCTCGATCCAGGCCTTGCAGGATGAAGTCGCCCGCCTCAGCGCGCGGCAGAACTGACCCACAGACTGAGGCCGGTTTCAAGCCGTTCGGGCGGACCATCCGCCGCGATCCGCTCGGCATCCGCCCGCGCCCGGTCCAATATCGCCGCCGCCACCGACCCATCATGATAGACCCGGTCGGCCAGCGCCAGCATCCGCGCATCGCGCACGCTCAGGTCGTCGGGATCGGCCGACGACAGCCGGACAAGATATAGCTCGCCATTGTCCGCCTCCGGATTTTCCGCCAGCCAGACATCGACATCCGGATCCCCCCCCAGCGGATCGATCGCCCCGCCCGGCGCCAGCGCCTTGCCGATCGCCTGCCGCCGCGCGCCCGCATCGGGCCACAGGTCGCGCAAGCGCCCCCGCGCCGCGAACAGCGCCCGCGCCAGATCGCCCAGCCCGCTCGGCAACAAAGCCTCGATCCGCTGCCGCAGCGCCGCCGCCAGTCCCGCCGACGCCCCACCCGTGCCGATCGCGATCAGCACCGGATTGCGATCGACGATAGCCGGCAGGGTGAAATCGCACAGGTCCGGCTTGTCGGTCGCATTGACCAGCACGCCGCGCGCACGCAGTCGTTCCACCACCGCCGCGTCGCCATCCGACACGATCGCGACCCGCGCATCCGCATCATCCTCGCCGACGATGCGCGCGCCGGCGCGCTCCAGCAGCCGGCGCTTGGCATCGGCCGCCTCGCCTTCTCCGGTCAGGATGACCGCCCGCCCCTCCAGCCGCAGAAAGACGGGCAGGCTATGCATCAGCCAGCCACCCAATCGGGAATATGGTCGCCCGCGATCAGCGCCTCGATCGGCGGACGCGCGCGGACCACCGCCCATTTGTCGCCCGACACCAGCACTTCGGGGGTCAGCGATCGGCTGTTATAGGTGCCCGCCATGGTCGCGCCATAGGCGCCGGCGGTCATGAAGGTCAGCAGGTCGCCGGCCGCCACCACATCCATGTCGCGGCCCATGGCAAAGGTATCGCCGGTCTCGCACACCGGTCCGACCACGTTCGACGCGATCCGGTTGCCGTCCGGCGCCACCGCGCGGATATCGTGCCAGGCGTCATAGAGGCTGGGGCGCATCAGGTCGTTCATCGCCGCATCGACGATCACGAACGGCGCCTGTGCGCCCTGCTTGACGCGGATCACCTTCGACAGCAGCACGCCGGCATTGCCCACGATCACCCGGCCCGGCTCGAACATCAGCCGCGCATCCCAGCCCTGCGTCACCCGCGTCACCATCGCGCCATAGTCGGCCGGGCTCGGCGGCAGCGGCTGCGACGGGTCGTAGGGCACGCCCAGGCCACCGCCCAGATCGGTGGTGCGGATGTCATGGCCGGCCGCGCGCAGCTGCTTGATCAGCGCGCCGACCTTGACGAAGGCCGCCTCCAGCGGCGCCAGGTCGGTCAGCTGGCTGCCGATATGCACGGCGACGCCCTGGACATCGAGGCCCGGCAGGTCGCGCGCGGCGGCATAGCTTTCCAGCGCCCGGTCATAGGGGATGCCGAACTTGTTTTCTGACTTGCCGGTCGAAATCTTGGCATGGGTGCCGGCGTCGACATCGGGGTTGATGCGATAGGCGACCGGCGCCTTCTTCCCCATCGACTCCGCAACCTCCGACAGCATTTCCGCTTCCGGCTCGCTTTCCAGGTTGAACTGGAAAATGCCCAGCTCCAGCGCCAGCTTCATTTCCTCGGCGGTCTTGCCGACGCCCGAAAAGACGATGCGATCGGCCGGAATGCCCGCAGCCACAGCGCGCTGCAACTCGCCGCCCGACACCACGTCCGCGCCCAGCCCCAGCTTCGCCAGCGTCGCCAGCACGGCGGCGTTGGGATTGGCCTTCACGGCAAAGGCGATCAGCGGATTGTCGAGCTGGGACAGCCCTTCGCGGAACACGCCGACATGGCGTTCCAGCGTCGCGGTCGAATAGACATAGACCGGGGTGCCGACCTGCTGCGCAATTTCCGTCATCGGCACCTGCTCCACATGCATGGTGCCGTCTACATAATCGAAATGGTCCAAGGTCTGATCCTTGCGGGAATAGGGACTATTGTTGCGGCCGGCTTTCCGGCGGCAGGTCGAACTCGTCATTGCCGCGCTGGCGAGACTGGGTCAGCAGTTCGACATTACGCTCCGGGCGGGCCTGGGTGCCCGGATCCATCATGTCGGCGGCGGTCGGCGCGGTCGCCGCCCCCACCGGCACGGCAGGCAGTTTCTGGCCCGCCACGGGTTTGAGCGATTCACGGCCACCACAGGAGGCCAGCACCAGCGCCATTGCCCCGATCATCAGCCCGTTGCGGACATGCCGTGCCATCTGCCTCACTCCTGTGTCGCGCGCGCCGCGGCGATCCGCGCGCGCACCTGATCGGGCGCCGTGCCGCCATGGCTCTTGCGGCTGGCGACCGACGCATCGACCGTCAATACCGCATAGATGCGATCGTCGATACGCGCATCAATGGCCTTGAGCGTGTCGAGCGGCAGGTCGGCCAGTTGCAGGCCGGCCTCTTCCGCCGCCGCCACGGCACGACCGGTGATATGATGCGCCTCGCGGAAGGGAATGTCGCCCTCGCGCACCAGCCAGTCGGCCAGGTCCGTCGCGGTGGCAAAGCCGCTTTCGGCCAGCCCCCGCATCCGGTCGGTGCGGAACGTCACCGTCTCGACCATGCCGGTCATCGCCGCGATCGACAGGCCCAGCAGGTCATGCGCCTCGAACACCGGCGGCTTGTCGTCCTGCATATCCTTGGAATAGGCGAGCGGCAGGCCCTTCATCGTCACACACAGCGCATTCATGCAGCCCATGATGCGGCCGGCATGGCCGCGCACCAGTTCGGCCGCGTCGGGATTGCGCTTTTGCGGCATGATCGAACTGCCGGTCGAATAGGCGTCGGGCAGCTTGACGAAGCCGAAGGGCTGGCTCGCCCAGATGATAAACTCCTCGGCCAGGCGCGACAGATGCAGCGACGCCTGCGTCGCGGCCATCAGATAGTCGAGCGCGAAGTCGCGGTCGGACACGCTATCCAGGCTGTTGTCGGTCGGCTTGGCAAAGCCCAGCGCCGCCGCCGTGGCATGGCGATCGATCGGGAAGCCGGTGCCGGCCAGCGCGGCGGCGCCCAGCGGGCATTCGTCCAGGCGCACGCGCGCGTCGGCAAAGCGGCTGCGGTCGCGACGCACCATCTCATAATAGGCCATCAGATGATGGCCCAGCGTCACCGGCTGCGCCGACTGGAGATGGGTGAAGCCCGGCATCACCGCATCGACATGTTCCTCGGCGCGGGCGAGCAGTGCCTGCTGCAAGCCGGCCAGCCCCGCCATCACTTCATCCATGGCGTCGCGGACCCACAGGCGGAAATCGGTCGCCACCTGGTCGTTGCGGCTGCGCGCGGTGTGCAGGCGGCCGGCGGCCGGGCCGATCAGTTCGGCCAGCCGCGACTCCGTGACCATGTGGATATCTTCCAGGTCTAGATTGACCGGAACGCCATTGGCTTCATATTCCGCCGCGATCCGGTTCAGCCCCTCGGTGATCGCCTGCGCATCCTCGCCATCGACGATGCCCTGCTTGGCCAGCATCGCGACATGCGCCTTGGACCCGGCGATATCCTGTTTCCACAAGCGCTTGTCGAAGGGGATGGAGGCATTTATCTCACGCATGATCGATGCCGGGCCGGCCGCGAACCGGCCACCCCACATGCTGTTGGAGCCTGCTTCCATGATATCGTCCTTGCGCTCGGTAATGACACTGCTCCTGCTGGCTGGGCTGGCGGCATGCGATAGGCAATCCCCGCCCGCGGGGCAAGCCAATGCGAGCGCCAGCGGCAAGGTGACGGGCGACGAAGTGCAACCCGCTGCCGGCGACAGTGCGAAGGGCGAATTCAACTACACGATCGACCGCAGCAAGGCGGGCACGCCTGCGCCGACCTTCGCGTTCGAAAATCCGCAGGGCGGCACGGCGACCCTACAGGACTTTGCCGGTCGCCCGCTGCTGGTCAATCTCTGGGCGACCTGGTGCGCGCCCTGCGTCGCGGAGATGCCGACGCTCGATGCCCTCGCCGCGCAAAGTGACAGCGAAGGTGACAGGAGCCTGGCCGTTTTGACGATCTCGCAGGACGTGCAGGGCCAGGCCGCGATCAAGCCCTTCTTCGCCAAGCACAAGCTGCCCCACCTCAAGGGCTGGACCGATCCCGAGAACAAGCTCGGTCTGGGCTATGCCACCGGCCTCCTGCCGACCACCGTCCTTTATGATGCCAAAGGCAAGGAGGTTGCGCGCGTGGTCGGCGCGATGGACTGGACCGGCGCGGAAGCCCGGAAGCTCATCGCCATGGCCAAGGGCGAATGAGGCACAAGTAAATCAACAACGAACCAGGATCAAAAATCCGCCATGCCAGTTGATTGCAAAACGCATCAATGTCGATGCATTACATATAATTGCACAGTCCGGCAGCACCGCAATAAGCTAATGAATCCTGACACGGAAAAATTGCAGAAACATTTCATTTTTACTTAAATTTTGTGCGGCGCAATAGAGGATATTCCGCAGATCATTCGTCACCCCCTATGTCGATATAATGACAAAATCAGGGGGCATCGAATGAATAGACTATCTGCTCTAAAAATTTCTCTGATCGCCGCATCATCCTGGTCGGCCTGCGCCATAGCGCAGGAAGCACCGCAGGAACCGCAGGCCGATGAAGGTGCAGCCATCATCGTTACCGGCACCCGCGCAACCGGCATGCAGGCCGCGGAAAGCGCCGCACCGGTTCAGGTCTTCGGCGAGGAAGCGCTGAGCCATGTCGGCCAGCCTAACCTCAACCAGGCCCTGACCCAGATGGTGCCAAGCTTCACCGCCCAGACCCAGGGCACCGACATGTCGAACTTCTCGCTGTCGGCCCGTCTGCGTGGCCTGAGCCCCAACCACACGCTGGTGATGGTGAACGGCAAGCGTCGCCATGGCTCGGCCATTCTTCAGGTCATCGCCGGTCCGTTCCAGGGTTCGGCCGCCCCCAGCATCGACCTCATTCCGCCAGATGCCGTATCCCGCATCGAAGTGCTGCAGGATGGCGCCGCCGCCGTCTACGGCACCGACGCGATCGCCGGCGCCATCAACATGATCCTCAAGGATGACAGCGAAGGCGGCAGCTTCAAGGTCACTGGCGGCCAATATTACAACAGCGAGGGCGAACTGTTCTCGGCTTCGGGCAATGTCGGCTTCAAGCTGGGCGAAGACGGTTTCTTCAACCTGACCGGCTTCCATCGTCGCCAGAACTACACCTCGACCGGCACCGGCCAGGTGACCATGTCGGACATTGACGGCAATCCCTATGTGCCGACGGCCGGCACCTATCCGGGCTCGTTCGGATCGACCAACAATTATTATGACCCCGCCTGGGCTGGCCTCGACCTCAACGGCATCAACGGCGGCCAGGCCAAGTCGCAGCTCAACCTGCTCTTCTACAATATGGGCTATGATTTCGGCGGCGTCGAACTCTACAGCTTCGGCGACGTGTCGCGTCGCGTCGGCTATGCCAAGCAGGGCTATCGTCCGCCCAACCGCATCTGCGCCAGCACCACCGACACCAGCACCTGCTTTGGTGACACCGGCACGTTCGGCATGGTCCCCCAGCAGAAGGTGGAGCAGAAGGAATATAGCTTCACGGTTGGCGCCAAGGGCGAATTTGGCGGCGGCTGGAACTATGACGTCAGCACCACCTATGGCTATGACCAGAACAAGATCTGGACGATCGAATCCGCGCATCGCGCCATGTGGATCGAAAGCTATACGGCTGCACAAAATGACTCCAGCATCACGCCCTACACGCCGACCGACGCCTATGACGGCGGCTTCAAGCTTAGCCAGCTGACCAACACCCTCGACATCCGCAAGGAGTTCGACGTTGGCATGGCCGAACCGCTGACCCTGGCCTTCGGTGGCGAATATCGTCGCGACACCTATGAAATCGTCGCCGGCGACTTCGCATCGACCTACAAGGAAGGCGTCCAGTCCTTCCCCGGCTACAAGGATGTCGATGCCGGCAAGCACAGCCGCAGTTCGAAGGCTGGTTACATCAACTTGATCGCCAGCCCGGTCGAAGGCTGGACCATCGACCTTGCCGGCCGCTACGAAGATTATAGCGACTTCGGCGACACCACGATCGGCAAGATCACCACCCGCTACGACTTCTCGGATGCCTTCGCGATCCGTGGCACGGCCAGCACCGGCTTCCGTGCACCCACGCTTGCGGAATCCTTCTACTCGACCGTCAATGTCGGCCCGACCAGCGCGGTGCTCCAGTTGCCGGCCGGTTCGCCAGCCGCCATGCTGCTGGGCTTCAATGCCCTGCGTCCGGAAAAGTCGACCAACTTCTCGGCAGGCATCGTCCTGCGTCCGGCTCCCAAGCTCGCGATCACGATCGATGGCTATTATATCAAGATCAAGGATCGTATCTCGGCAACGGCTTCGCTGCCGGCCATTCAGGGCGGTCTGCCCGTCGCCGGTGCGGAAGACATTCTCGCGGCGATCGCGTCCACCGGCCTGGTGCTCGACACCGGCCTGCAGACGCTGGGCGTGGCGAGCTTCACCAACCTGATCGACACGGAAACCTATGGTGTCGACTTCTCGGCCAACTATGTCGTGCCGCTCGACTTCGGCAAGCTCAACCTGTCGCTGAACGCGAACTACAACAAGACCAAGATCACCGACAACAAGAACACCAGCCTGTTCAGCGCGCAGTCGGAAAGCTACATCGAAGACGCTTCGCCCGACTACAAGATTGTCGCCGGCATCAACTTCGCCAGCGGCCCCTTCTCGGCCAATCTGCGGCAGACCTTCTACGGCAAGACCAGCATCCTCGTCCGCTCGGCCCTTTCGGCAGCGGCGATGAACGGCCAGCCGCTTGAACGTGACGGCGTGGTCAAGGCGACCGGCATCACCGATCTGGAGCTGGGCTATGACTTCACCGATTATGTGAAGTTCTCGATCGGCGCGAACAACCTGTTCGACAAGCGCCCCGAAAAGCCCAAGCTGCTCAGCGGCGTGACCGTCCTCCCCGGCCAGTCGCCCTATGAGAACGGCTCCACCAGCTGGAACTCCTATTATGGTCACGGTGCCTATGGCTCGGCCGGTGGCTATTACTACGCCCGCGTAGACTTCAAGTTCTGATAGGCTAGAACTGAAGGGCCGGTCTCCCAGGAGACCGGCCCTTTTGCTTTGTCAGCGTTCTGAAGCCGGTCGGCACGACCGGCGGCTCGCAGAACGCGGCAACAATGATAGGGATGTGGATCGATGCCTCGATCCCCATCAGGGGGAAGCGAAAACCATGACCGACCGTCCGGACACTCTCAGCCGCCGCATGCTGATGCGCGGCGCCATGGGCGCGGCGGCAATAGCCGGCGCGGCGCCCGCCCTCGCCCAGCGCGACCGCAAGGTGGCGATGAGCGATGATCCCAAGGCAATGGTCGCCACGCTGACCGACGGCATCTTCATCAACAGCAACGAAAATCCGCTCGGCCCCGCCCCCGCCGCGCTGCAGGCGCTGTCCGGGCTCGATCCGCTCGCCGGCCGCTATGGCATGGCCTTCGCGTCGAAGCTGGAAAGCCTGTTCGCCCGCCAGAACGGCCTGGCGCCCGACCAGGTCCAGGTCCATCCCGGCTCGTTCATGCCGCTGCGCTCGGTCGCGCTGACCTATTCGTCCAAGACCCGCCCGATCGCCTATTTCGAGCCGACCTTCGACCAGGGGTTCCTGGGCAAGGGCAACCAGCCGGTCACCCGCGCCGTCGCCCTGCCGCTGGCCGGCGACTTCACTGCCGACCTGCGCAAGCTGCTCGCCGCCGCGCCCGACGCCGGCGTCTATTATCTCTGCAATCCCAACAATCCGACCGGCCTGCCGATCCCGCGCGCCGACATCGAATGGCTGCTCGCCAACAAGCCGGCCGGTTCCGTGCTGCTCGTCGACGAGGCCTATATCCATTATAGCGACGCGCAAAGCTGCCTCGACCTGGTGGCGAAGGGCGCGGACGTGCTGGTCACCCGCACCTTCTCGAAAATCTACGGCCTGGCCGGCCTGCGCTGCGGCCTGATCGCCGGGCGCAAGGATCTGCTCGACGGCATGGCCGACTATGGCGTCAACATCACGCCGATGCCCGCCGTGGTCGCGGCCGAAGCCAGCCTGCTCGATCCCACGCTGCTGCCCCAGCGCAAGGCCTATAACAAGGCGGTGCGCGACGATCTCTTCGCCTGGCTCGACGCGCGCGGCCTCAAATATCTCCCCTCGCAGACCAGCTTCGCGATGATCCATGTCGGCCGCCCCGGCGCCGATGTCACCGCCGCCCTCGCCAAAGAGAAGATCTTCATCGGCGGCCCGCGCAAGCATATGGACGATTGGGTCCGCGTCTCCTTCGGCACGCCGGCCGAGATGCAGGCGTTCAAGACCGCGCTCGCCCGGATCATGGCATGAGCCTCAGCCGGCGTCAGGCACTGGGGGCAGCGCTCGCCGTGCCGCTGGCGGCACAGGCCGCCCGCGCCGTCGCCGCGCCACCGTCGCTCCCCGACAAGGCCAGCTTCGCCGCCACTCCGCTCGCCTATCTCGACAGTGCCTCCACCCATCCGGTGAGCCTGGGCGCCAAGGCCGCCGCCGACGCCTATCTCGCCGGCCGCACGCTCGATCCCGTCGCTGCCGCGCGCAAGCCGGTCGATCGCGCCGCGCTGATCGCGAAATTCGCCGCGCTGATGGGCGCCGACGCGGATGAGATCACCTGGGTCCAGTCCACCACCATGGGCGAGCAGGCAGTGCTGCGCGCACTGGGCTTCCCGCATGCTGGCGGCCGCGTCGTCACCGACACGCTCCATTTCTACGCCGCCTTCCCCATGTATCAGGAAATGGCAAAACAGGGCGTCGATGTCGCCTGGGTGCAGGCGCGCGAGGGCCGCATCGCCCCCGAGGATATGGCCCGCGCCATCACGCCGGGGACGAAGCTGGTCAGCATCTCGGCCGTCTCCACCTATAATGGCTTCCAGCATGACCTGAAGGCGATCAGCGCGATGGCGCACAAGGTCGGCGCGCTGGTCTATGCCGACATCATCCATGCCGCCGGCGCGGTGCCGATCGACCTGCATGACAGTGGCGTCGATTTCGCCGCCTGCGCCACCTATAAATGGCTGATGGGCGATTTCGGCCTGGGCTTCCTCTATGTCCGGCGCGGTGTCGCGGACCAACTGCCGCGCAGCGAATATGGCTATTATGGCTTTGCCGCGCCCGGTGCGCCGCCCGGCATCGGCCTGTCCCCACCGCAGACCCATGTCTTCCCGCTCGATCCGCCCGGCGATACACCGACCAGCTATGTCGCCCGCCCCGGCGCGCTCGGCCATTTCGGCACCGGCACCTATGCCCAGGCGATCAGCGCCATGCTCGATCATTCGATCAGCTACATCTCGGCCCTCACCGTGCCGGCGATCCAGGCCCATGCCCAGCAATTGATCGGCCAGCTGCGCGACGAGCTGCCGCGCAAGGGCTATCGCCTCATCACCCCGCCCGGCACGACCAGCCCGCTGCTGAGCTGCGTCCTGCCCAATGCGAAGGGCCTGCTCACCGATCGGCTGGCGCGCGCGCAGGTCCGCATGTCCGTCCACGACAATTATTTCCGCATCTCGCCATCGGTGTTCAACGATGACAGGGATGTCGAACGGCTGATCGCCGCCCTGCCCCGCGTCTGATCCTTTTTCGGAGCCCTATGATGAAAAAGCTGCTCGCCTCCCCCCTTCTCGCCGCCCTGATGATCGCCGCACCCGCCGCCGCGCAGAAGCCGCTGCCGGCCAAGCTGCCCTTCTCGCCCGCGATCCGGGTCGGCGACATGCTCTACATGTCGGGCCAGATCGGCCAAGTGCCCGACGGCATGGACCCGCACAAGGAAGGGTTCGATGCGGCAGTGAAGAATGCGATGGATTCGATCGGCAAGATCTTGAAGGACAATGGCCTCGACTTCGGCCATGTCGTCAAATGCACGGTGATGCTGGACGACATGGCCGACTGGCCGCGCTTCAACACCACCTATGTCAGCTATTTCGAGGGCAAGCGCCTGCCCACCCGCAGCGCCTTCGGTGCCGACGGCCTGGCGCTCGGCGCCCCGCTCGAAGTGGAATGCCTGGCCTCGTTCAAATAGGCCAGCCGGGCCTCGCCTGGACCGTCACGGACAGGCGAGCCTCCCACCTTTCCTACACGCGTTTTTCCTGATCTATCCTGACGGATGGACCAGCCCCTCCCCAATCCGCCCATCCCCGCACCCCGGCGCGCCCGCCGCCAATGGACGCCCGATCGCCAGCGCCGCTTCCTCGCCGCGCTGCTCGAAACCGGCAATATCAGCCATGCCGCGCAACTGGTCGGCATGTCCCGCTCCAGCGCCCACCGCTTGCGCGATCGGCTGGCCGGCACCGGCTTTGATCGCAGCTGGGCCAGCGCACTGGCGCTCCACGCCTCCCGGCGGGCTGATCCGC
This sequence comes from Sphingobium sp. MP9-4, assembly GCF_005281675.1. Classification (NCBI taxonomy): domain Bacteria; kingdom Pseudomonadati; phylum Pseudomonadota; class Alphaproteobacteria; order Sphingomonadales; family Sphingobiaceae; genus Sphingobium; species Sphingobium sp. MP9-4. The sequence continues at coordinate 92,540 of NZ_LUFI01000060.1, forward strand.
TCGCGCCGATCCGCCCGCACCGGGGTCCGATCGGCCGATAAATGTCGCCTCACTGTCGTTTCGCTGTCGCCTGACTGTCGCTTCGGCGTGACCTTAGTGTCGCGTCGGTGTCGCGTTACAGGCGCGTCACAGGCGCGTTTCCGCCGAAATCGCCCGGAAATCGCGACGCAGAACGGTGTGAACTTTCAACTGTCGCGTCGTTTCAGCCCCTTCCCTTCCCCCGCTTCGATCCCCATAGAGATCAGCCATGACCGACCAGCCTGCGCAAGCCGCCATCGAGATCCGCGACCTGACCAAGGTCTATAAGGGCGGCAAGCGCGCGCTCGACGGGATCAACCTCACCATCCCGCGCGGCCAGATCTATGGCCTGCTCGGCCCCAATGGCGCAGGCAAGTCGACCACGATCAACATCCTCGCCGGCCTCGTCAACAAGACCAGCGGATCGGCCAGCATCTGGGGCTTCGACATCGACGCCAATCCGCGCAATGCGAAGAACAGCATCGGCATCGTGCCGCAGGAGATCGTCTTCGATCCCTTCTTCACGCCGTTCGAGACGCTGGAGAACCAGGCCGGCTATTATGGCGTGCCCAAGGACAGGCGCCGCTCGATGGAGCTGCTGCGCGCGGTCCATCTGGAGGACAAGGCCAATGCCTATGCCCGCACGCTCTCTGGCGGCATGAAGCGCCGGCTGCTGGTGGCCAAGGCGATGGTCCATTCGCCGCCGATCCTGGTGCTGGACGAACCCACCGCCGGCGTCGATGTGCAACTGCGCCAGCAGCTCTGGGCCTATGTGAAGGAACTGAACGCCATGGGGGTGACGATCGTCCTCACCACCCATTATCTCGAAGAGGCCGAGGAGCTGTGCGACCGCATCGGCATCATCAACCATGGCCGGGTCATCACCGACAAGCCGACCCGCGAGCTGATCGCGATGGCGCAGGAAAAGGTGGTGCAGGTGACGGTCGACCGCGACATCACCGCCCCGCCGAGCGACCCCAGCTTCGAGAAGGTCGAGCTGACCGACGAGCGCACCCTCACCATCACCTATATGAAGAACCGCGCCAATGCGGGCCAGGTGCTGAGCGCGGTACAGGCCGGCGGCCTCGCCATCGTCGACGTGGTGACCCGCGACCCCGACCTGGAGGATGTCTTCCTCAACCTGACGGCGGCTGCGTGAAGAAACCCCGTTCGGTTCGAGCCTGTCGAGAACCGGTGCGCAGGGTTCTCGACAAGCTCGAACCGAACGGGATAGGGCAAAAGCCCGGAGAGTGAATATATATGCCCACCATCACCCATGACGTCGTCATCATCGGTTCCGGCGCGGCCGGGCTGACAGCCGCCATCAACCTCGCGCAGGATCGCAAGGTGGTGGTGCTGGCCAAGGGCGCGCTGGATGGCGGATCGACCAACTGGGCGCAGGGCGGCATCGCCGCGGTACTCGACGCCGGTGACAGTTTTGCGGCCCATGTCCATGACACGATGGTTGCGGGCGCCGGCCTCAACGATCAGGACACGGTCGAGTTCGTCGTCTCCGAAGCCCCCGCCGCGATCGAGCGGCTGGCGGAACTGGGCGTGCCCTTCAATCCCAATGAAGAGGGCGATGGCGACGAGTTCGGCGAACGCTGGCACCTGACCCGCGAGGGCGGCCACAGCCATCGCCGCATCGTCCATGTCGACGACGCCACCGGCCATGCCGTGCAGGTCGCGCTGCTCAAGGCCGCGCGCGCCAATCCCAACATCACCCTGATGGAGGATATGGTCGCGGTCGACCTCATCACCTCGCGTCATGGCGAGCGCTATTCGGGCGACGGCCATGTCTGGGGCGTCTATGCCTTCAACAAGCAGACCGGCCATGTCGACGCCATCCTCGGCCGCGCGACCATCCTCTGCACCGGCGGCGCGGGCCGCACCTACCTCTTCTCCACCGCGCCGCGCGGCGCGACCGGCGACGGTATCGCCATGGCCTGGCGCGCGGGCTGCCGCGTGTCGAACATGGAGATGAACCAGTTCCACCCGACCTGCCTCTATAATCTGGAGGTCAAGAATTTCCTGATTACCGAGGCGGTGCGCGGCGAAGGCGGCCACCTGAAGCTCCCGCCCGGCGTGCCGGGCGGCGGCGAGCGTTTCATGCCCCGGTTCGACGCCCGCGCCGAACTGGCGCCGCGCGACGTGGTGGCCCGCGCCATCGACCATGAGATCAAGCGCCTGGGCCTCGACTATGTCCATCTCGACATCAGCCACAAGCCGCCCGAGTTCGTGAAGCAGCATTTCCCGACCATCTATGCCCGGCTGCTCGACCTCGACATCGACATCACCAGGGAACCGATCCCGGTCGTCCCGGCGCAGCATTATACCTGTGGCGGCGTCATCATCGACCTGGACGGCCGCACCGACCTGCCCGGCCTCTATGCCGCCGGCGAAGTGACCGAAAGCGGCCTGCACGGCGCCAATCGCCTCGCCTCCAACTCGCTGCTCGAATGTTTCGTCTTCGGCGAGGCGGCGGCCAAGCATATCCGCGCCCATTGGGACGAACTGCCGGCCCCTCCGCCGATCCGGCCGTGGGACGAAAGCCGCGTCACCAATGGCGACGAAGAGGTCATCGTCCAGCATAACTGGAAGGAAATCCGCCGCTTCATGTGGGACTATGTCGGCATCGTCCGCACCACCAAGCGGCTGGAGCGCGCCCAGCACCGCATCGACCTGCTGTCGAAGGAAGTCGATGAATATTACGGCAATTTCCGCGTGACGCCGGACCTGATCGAGCTGCGCAACCTGCTGGAAGTGGCCCGGCTGGTGGTCCGCTCGGCGCTCCATCGCAAGGAAAGCCGGGGCCTGCACTACACGCTCGACTATCCCGAGACGCTGACGCAAGCCGTCGACACGGTGCTGGCGCCCTGACCAAAAAAGAGGCGCGGCCGGGCAGCCGCGCCTTTGAAGGGAGGAGGAGCAAACGCCAGGGGCGTCGTCTCGCCGACCAAATTAGCGCCGATCCAGGCCGGCGCTTTGATCGAGGTCAAACGCCCTTGAGGAAATTGCCCAGCGCCGCGTTGAACCGGGTCGGCTGGTCGGCCATCACGACATGGCCGCTCGGCCCGATCGGCATCAGCTTCGCGTCCTTCTTGGCCGCATAGGCAGCCCGGAAGCGGCGGGTGATCTCGACCGACTGGGCCTGGTCCGTGCCGACGGCATAGACCACCGACATCGGCACCCCGATCCGGCCGAGCTGGGGACCAAGATCGGTATTGGCCAGGTCACGCAGCGCGGTGGCGATCACCTCCGGATTGCTGCCCTCCGCCCCCGGCGCCTGCGCGACGATCTGGGCGAGGTAGCGGCGCCCGGCCGCCGTGCCGGTGAAATATTGGCTGAGCTGGTCGGCCAGATAGCCCATGCCATTGGCGGTGCCGCCGACCATCGCCGCCCCGGCCGGCAGCATGTCGACCACCATGACCCGGCTGGCGAGGCCTTTGATGCCCTGCATCATCGCCAGCGTGCCGCCCATGCTGTGCCCGACCACCGCCGGCCGCCGCAGTCCGGCGGCGGCGATATAACGGGCAATCTCGTCCGCCACCGGCTGCACCACCGGCCCGCTGCCATTGGCGTCGGCAGCAAGGCCCGCAAAGCCGCGGACATGAACCAGATGCCAGCGATAGCCCGGCATCTGCCCCGTCACGCCGTTCCAGATGCCCGGACCGCTGGCAAGGCCGGGGATCAGCAGCACGTCCCGGCCGCTGCCGCGCACCGTCACCATGATCCGGCGCGAGGCAAAATCCGCCGCCAGTGCCGGCATCGCCCATCCCGCCGCCAGCGCTCCCGCGCCGCAGAGCAGGCCGCGTCGATCCATCAGTCCATCCGTCATCCGCTCCCTATTGCCGCCCCGCCGCTGAACCGCAACTGAGCGCCGTTCCGCCGTTCAGACTCCTTACATCGCAATTGTGGAATCATTCGTCGCATCGTCCTTGCCTACAATGCGGGTCGCCGCGCCTTGTAACGGCTTGAAGTGCGGGGTTAGTGATGAGTTCGAATGATAGCAGGCGCGTCTCGTCGCGCCTTGTGCTTGCGGTGGTTGCCTTGTCCGCCTGCGTCGGCGCGCCCCCCCAGCCGGGTGCCCAGGCCAGCAGCGCGCGACCGAATAATCCGCCGCGCCAGACGGTGCAGCCCACGACCAACACCTGGCCGATCAAGCAGGTCGCCAATCCCCCCGCCCCGTTCAAGGATATCGACCAGCGCGAGCAGCCCTCGCCCGCACTCGTCAGCGTGATCCAGAATCTGGGTCAGAGCTTCCGTGGCAAGGTCGGCATCGCGGTGCGCCGGGTCGGGGCGGACTGGACCGTCGCCTATAATGGCAATGCCCTGTTCCCGCAGCAGAGCGTGTCGAAGCTGTGGGTGTCGATGACCTTCCTCGACGCGGTCGATCGCGGCAAGATCCGCCTCGCCGATTCGACCACCATCACGAAGAAGGATCTGACCCTGTTCCACCAGCCGAGCGCGGCGATGGTGGGATCGGGCGGCTGGACCACCACCTATTCCGACCTGATGCGCCGCGCGATGACGCAGAGCGATAATACTGCCAACGACACGCTGCTGCGCGCGGTCGGCGGGCCGGACGCGGTGCGCGGCTATCTGGCGCGCCGCCATATCGCCAATATCCGCTTTGGTCCAGGCGAACGCCTGCTGCAATCGACCACCGCCGGCCTCGACTGGCGGCAGGATTATTCGATCGGCCGCAATTTCTACGCCGCCCGCGCCGCGCTGCCCATGTCGGTGCGGCAGAAGGCGCTCGACAATTATCTCGCCAGCCCGCCGGACGGCGCCGCCCCGGCCTCGATCGTCGAGGCGCTGGCCAAGCTCAAGGAGGGCGACATGCTGTCCTCCGCCTCAAGCCGCCTGCTGATGTCGACGATGGAGGAAGCCAAGACCGGGCCGCAGCGGATCAAGGGCGGCGTGCCGCACAGCTGGACCTATATGCACAAGACCGGCACGGGGCAGGATCTGCCGCCGCGCTCTACCGGGTTCAACGATGTCGGCATCATGACCGCGCCCGACGGCACCAGCTATGCGGTTGCGGTGATGATCGGCAGCACCACCGTCTCGATCCCCGAACGCTGGCAGCTGATGCAGGCGGTGGCGCGGGCCGTGGTCGCCAATCACGAGAAGCGCTAGAGCATTCTGAAGTCGGCAATCAAAACAATTAGATCGTCCTCCGATTCAACCTAATCGGAGGATACTCTAAGGATCAGAAGCGCCTGACGATGCCGACATAGAGTTCGGCGTCGGGGCTGTCATGGTTGAGGCCCAGATTGGCGCCAGCATCGAACTGCATGTCGTCGCCCGCCTGCCAGCCCAGCGACAGTCCGGCCAGCGCCTGGGTGGCATGGCCGTCGGGATCATCGTCGCGCATCAGCGACGCCTCGATCGATCCGGACAGGCTGTCGCTGATGTCGAAGCCCAGCCCGGCGACGCTGCCATAGGCGAGATGCCGGCCATCGCCATCCTCATCGACCGCCGCGTCGACTTCTGGCGTGGCCTGGAGCGTCAGGCCATGGCCCAGATCATAGCTGATCGGCACCAGCATCCCGGCGCCCCAGTCACCATCGCCGATCGCGTCGCCGCCAGTCGGCAGGCTGACATAGGGCATGACCGCGATCGAGAAGCCCGAACCATCGGGATTGCGCAGATTCTGCCGCAATGCGACGCGCATGTCGCCGATGCCATTGTCCGTCTCGACTGCGCCGGTCACCCGATCGCGCGTGCGCACATGGCCAAAAGCGGTCCAGCCCAGTTGCGCTTCCAGGCTGTCGGTCAGGCCGATGCGCAGCAGTGCGTCGCCGACGTTCACAGTGTAGATGCGACTCTCGCCGTCCTGCTCGCCGGTCCAGTCGCCCAACCCCAGTTCGACCTGAACCTTGCCCGGAGCCATGGTGCAGGGCGGCGTGTCGAGCCCCGGCCGGTCGGCGCAGAATTCCCGATCATCCTGCGCCCAGGCCGCGCCACCCTGCGCCGCCATCGCCAGCAGCATCGCCGCGCCCCATGCCCGCATCACATGCCCTCCCCTTCCCAATCTGTTTCCAGCGCAACAAAACGGATAGGAAGCGGCAAATATCCGGCGCTGGCCTTTACTGCCCCGCTGCGGCACTAAGTCCCTATGCCGCGCCCCTTTTCCTCGCTGCTCGACCGCGTGACGCCGCGCACCATCGATGAACTGGAATGTGCGCTGTCGGTGCTGGGCGCGATCCTGCTCGCCCATCTGCTCGGCGCCACCCATGTCTCCTGGGCCGCCTTTGCCGGCTATATGGTGATGCGTGGCCATGCCGCCGAAACGCTGGCGCGCGGCGTGCTGCGGATTATCGGCACGGTCGCGGGCGGCCTGATCGCGCTGGGCAGCGCCCCCTTTATCGTCGGCTACTGGCCCGCCGCTGCGGCGGCGCTGGCGCTGATGGGGACGATCAGCCTCTATGCCGCGATCACCTCGCGCCGTTCCTATGCCTGGCTCTTCTTCGGCCTGACCTATGCGATGGTCGTGCTCGACAAGATCGAGCACCCCGCCATCGCCCTGCCCGAATTCGTCCAGACCCGCGTGCTCGAAACGCTGGCCGGCATCGCCGCCAGCCTGATCGTCAGCCTCGCCTCCACCCTGACCCTGCGCCGCCGCTGGCCGGCCAAGCGCACGCCCGCCGCGACCGGTGCGGGCTGGCACGGGGATTCGCTGCGCCATGCGCTGCAGGCCGGCGTGGCGCTGGCGCTGCTGGTGGCGCTCAATGCCTGGATCCCGGTGCCCGCGCTGGCGCAGGGCGCGATCATGATCATGGCGGTGATGCTGCTGCCGGTCACCGGCATCGGATCGAGCGGCCTCGCCCCGGTCAGCCAGCGCATATTCCAACGGATGATCGGCTGCATCGGCGGCGCCCTGTTCGCGGCCTTCTTCCTGGTCGCGGGCGCCGACAATATGGCGCTGTTGCTGGTCGCCACCGCGATCGGCGTGATGCTGGGCCGGCATCTGGAAAATGGCGATCCGACCCATCGCTATGTCGGCACCCAGTTCACTTTGGCGGTGCTGGTGATGCTGGTGCCCGACCGCTATGACCAGTTGGTGCTGGAACCGGGCGTCGAGCGGCTGATGGCGATCTTCATCGGCATGGCCGTGCTGATGCCCGTGCTGCTGATTGGCCATATGCTGCGCGGCCGGCGCGCCGACGACGCGACCGCCCCGGCCGGCGGCGAGAGCGGCGGCGTATAAGCGTCGGGCACTGGAGCGGCGGGCCAATCCCCGCTATCCCCTGCCCCATGTCTCAGCAGAATCATCTCTATCTGGTCGACGGCAGCGGCTATATCTTCCGCGCCTATCACCAGCTTCCGCCGCTCACCAACCAGCATGGCCAGCCGGTCGGCGCGGTCTATGGCTATACCACCATGCTGTGGAAGCTGGCCGAGGAGTTGGGCAAAGCGGAAGGCCCGACCCATCTGGCCGTCGTGCTGGACAAGGGCAGCCACACCTTCCGCAACGACATGTATGACCAGTATAAGGCGAACCGGCCGCCCGCGCCCGAGGATCTGGTCCCCCAGTTCCCGATGATCCGCGACGCCACCCGCGCCTTCTCGCTCCCCTGCATCGAGGAAGCCGGGTTTGAGGCGGACGACATCATCGCAAGCTACACCCAGGCCGCCGTGCGCGCCGGCTGGCATGTCACCATCGTCAGTTCCGACAAGGATCTGATGCAGCTGATCCAGCCCGGCGTCGACATGTACGACACGATGAAGAATGAGCGGCGCGGCGCCGACTATGTCATGGGAAAGTTCGGCGTGCTGCCCGAGCAACTGGGCGACGTGCTGGCACTGATGGGCGACAGCGTCGACAATGTGCCGGGCGTGCCGGGCATCGGCCCCAAGACCGCGGCCAAGCTGATCACCGAATATGGCACGCTGGAAGCGGCGCTGGATGCGGCCCCCGCGATGAAGAAGTCGAAGATGCAGGAAAACCTCATCGCCCATGCCGACATGGCGCGCCTGTCGCGCCGGCTGGTCGCGCTGCATGACAGCATGGACCTGCCCGAGCCGCTGGACGACCTGACCTTGAAGGGCATTCCCAAGGAGCCGTTGCAGGCCTTCCTGTCGCACCATGGCTTCAAGACCCTGCTCAACCGCCTGGGCGCGCCGGCCGCTACGGTTGCGGTCGCCAGCACGGCCGCTGCGACCGGCAGCGCCGACACGCCACCGCCCCCCCCGGTGATCGAGGTCGAGCATCCGCCGATCGACTGCGCCCTCTATGAAACCGTCACCACGGTCGAGGCGCTGCAGGTCTGGATCGACGAAGCCCGCGCGCTGGGCGTGGTCGCGGTCGATACCGAGACCGATGCGCTCGACAGCATGGAATCGGGCCTGGTCGGCATCAGCCTGTCCACCGGCCCCGGCCGTGCCTGCTACATCCCGCTCGCCCATCGCTCCGCCGACGACATGTTCGGCGAAGTGCCGCAGCAGATCGCGCTCGATGACGCCATCCGGTTACTCAAGCCCCTGCTCGCCGACGATGCGGTGCTCAAGGTCGGCCATAATATCAAATATGACCTCAACGTCCTGGCTCGCGTCGGGCTGGAGGTGACACCGATCGACGATTCGATGGTGATGAGCTTCAACCTCGACGCCGGCAAGTCGCTGGGCGGCCATGGCATGGACGAGGCGGCGAGCGTCCACCTCAATCACACCTGCATCAGCTTCAAGGAAGTGACCGGCACAGGCAAGAAGGCGATCAGCTTCGCCCATGTGCCGCTCGACAAGGCCACCGCCTATGCCGCCGAGGATGCCGAGGTTACCTGGCGCCTGTGGCACAAGCTTTCGGGCCGTCTGCCGGCCGAAGGCGCAACGCGGGTCTACCAGCTGGTCGACCGGCCGCTGATCCCGGTGGTGGCCGGCATGGAGCGGCAGGGCATCAAGGTCGACCGCGAAGCCCTGTCCCGCCTGTCGGGCAGCTTCTCCCAGTCGATCGCCGGCCTTGAAGCCGAAATCCACGAACTCGCCGGCCATCCCTTCACCATCGGATCCCCGCAGCAGCTGGGCGTCGTGCTGTTCGATGAAATGGGCCTCAAAGGGGGAAAGAAGGGCAAGAGCGGCACCTACTCCACCGACGTCACCGTGCTGGAGAAGCTCAAGGCGGAAGGCTCGGCCATTTGCGGGCTGGTGCTGGAATGGCGCCAGCTTTCCAAGCTCAAATCGACCTATACCGACGCGCTGCAGCAGCAGATTAACCGCGACACCGGCCGGGTTCATACCAGCTACTCGCTGACCGGCGCCCAGACCGGCCGCCTGTCCTCGACCGATCCCAATCTGCAGAATATCCCGATCCGCACCGAGATCGGCCGGCAGATCCGCCATGCCTTCGTCGCCGAACCCGGCAATGTCATCCTGGCGGCGGACTATAGCCAGATCGAACTGCGTCTGGCCGCGCACATGGCCGACGTGCCCGCGCTCAAGGACGCGTTCGAACAGGGCGAGGATATTCATAACCGCACGGCCATGGAATTGTTCGGCGAGGTCAATCGCGACACGCGCGGCCGCGCCAAGACGATCAATTTCGCGATCCTCTACGGCATTTCGCGCTGGGGCCTGGCCGGCCGGCTGGAAATCAGCGCGGACGAGGCGCAGGACATGATCAGCCGCTATTATGAGCGCTTCCCCGGCATCAGCGTCTATATCAACGAGACACTGGAGAAAGCGCGCGCCAACGGCTTCACCGAAACCCTGTTCGGCCGCAAGACCTGGTTCCCGCGCATCAAGGCACCGGTCCAGCACGAACGGCAGGGCGCCGAACGCGCCGCGATCAACGCGCCGATCCAGGGCACCAGCGCCGACATCATCAAGCGGGCGATGGCGCGCATGGGCCCGGCGCTCGAGGCCGCCGGCCTGCCGCGCGTGCGCATGCTGCTGCAGGTGCATGACGAACTGGTGTTCGAACTGCCCGAAGCCGATGTCGAGGCGGCGAGCAAAGTGATCCGCCAGGTCATGGAGAGCGCGGCCGAACCGATGGTCAGCCTGTCCGTGCCGCTAGGCGTGGAAATCGGCACCGGCCCAAGCTGGGGCGCGGCGCACTAAAAAATCCAAGATACCAACATCTGCTGGCATGACCGGGCTGTGACCCTCCACTCCCCGTCATGCCAGCGAAGGCTGGCATCCCAATGCCTTTTGACGCAGCATCACGGCCATGACGGGCGGCTGGATCTATATCATGACGAACCGCGCTTATGGCGTGTTGTATATTGGCGTGACATCCAGCCTGCCGCATCGAACCATGCAGCATCGCGACGGGACGGGTTCGGACTTCTGTCGCCGATATGGTCTGGATCGCCTGGTCTATGCCGAGCGGCATGCAGCGATCATCGATGCCATCGCCCGAGAAAAGGCGATGAAGGCGTGGAAGCGCGAGTGGAAAGTGCAGTTGATCGAAAGCATCAATCCCAAATGGCAGGATTTATTCGATGCGCTGCACATGGACTGAAGCGCGGCGCCAGAAGGAAGTGGGATGCCAGCCTTCGCTGGCATGACGGAGTATAGGAACCACTATCCACTGCCGTCATCCCAGCCCAGGCTGGGATCTCTCTTCTTCCCCCTTCCAACGAAAAAGGCCGGTCCCATCGGGACCGGCCTTTTTCTCAATCGAACAGCTCTTCCAGAAAGCTCTTCTTGCGCTTCTTGGGATAGCCCCGCCCGTCGTCGCGATATTCGCGGTCCGGGCGGTAGCTCATCTGCGGCGCGGCGGGGGCCGGAGCCGGCTGAGCGGAACGCTCGATGATCTTGTCGAGTTCGCCCCGGTCCAACCAGACGCCGCGACATTGCGGGCAATAGTCGATTTCCACCCCCTGCCGGTCGCTCATGTGGAGCCCCACATGACAGACCGGGCAGAGCATGGCCGACACGGTGGCCTGGTCCCGCATGCTTATTCGCGCTCGCCGGTCAGGCTCAGTAGCATCTGGAACAGGTTGACGAAGTTCAGGTAGAGCGACAGCGCGCCCATCACCTGCATCTTCTGCGCCACCTCATGGCCGGCATAGTAGAAATATTCCGACTTGATGCGCTGCACGTCCCAGGCGGTGAGGCCGGTGAAGACCACCACGCCGATGATCGAGATCACCATCGCCATGGCCGACGAGCCGATGAAGATGTTGATCAGGCTGGCGACGACGATGCCGATCAGGCCCATCATCAGGAAGCTGCCCATCTTGGTCAGGTCACGCTGGGTGGTATAGCCCCAGAGCGCCATGGCGAGGAACATCACCGCCGCCGAGAAGAAGGCCTGGGCGATGCTGCCGCCGGTGAAGACCAGGAAGACGCTGCCCAGCGACACGCCCATCACCGCCGCGAAGGCGTAGAAGGCGGTGCGTGCGCCAGCCGTCGTCATCTTGTCGATGCGGAAGCTGAAGAAGAAGACAAAGGCCAGCGGCGCGAAGATCGCGACCCACTTCAGCGGCGTGCCGAAGATGGCGGCAGCCAGCACCGGGGTGTTGCCGACCAGGGCGGCGACCAGGCCGGTGATGACCAGGCCGATGCCCATGTTGCGGAAAACGCCGAGCATGTGCGCGCGCAGGCCAGCATCGGTCTGCGCCGTCTGGCTGGCACCATAGCCCGGCATGCGTACGGGATTGTTCACGGCTTCACTCACTCCATCATAAATGTGGTTCGAGTGAGCCCGATGCGGTCTCCTGCGGCAAAAAGAGGGGGGAATTGCCACAAAACCTGCACCGGGCGCACCCGATGCGGTCCGACATCGCGACCTGGATCAAGGGGGAAGAGATCCATGTCGCCAGAGGGGCCCGGTCCGCACAGCCAATATCGGGTCGCCCGGACGATCGCGCAAGGCGCCACCGCCCAAGCAACAATTTATTACATTTGCCGCGCCGCGCCGACGCTGCGGATGAAATCCCACACTTCCGAGGCGAAGGGCGGCTGCCGCTCGTCTTTCCACTCGTCGACATGATCGTACATGCGCGTCACCCCCTCCATCATCGCCGGTGTGGCGATGGCGGTGAAGGGCGCGAGCAGCGCCTGCCATTCGTCATAAAAGGCCCCTGCCGCCGCGCTCGCCGGGTCGAGCGGCAGTGCCGCCTCGATCCGGGCGGTGAGGTCGGCCCATTGCGCGCTATAGGCCGCCTGATCGAAATCGGCCGGCATGTTGGGCATCGTCTCGGCAAAATCGGCCTCGGCCTGGGCGCTGATATAGCGGCCACTGACCGCCTTCCATTCTTCTTGCATGGTCATGCTTTCTCCACTGCGGATCAGCGAGCAAAGAGTCGCGGCATCGAGCGGCTCGCCACGGTCGATGCGGGACAAGGCGATTTCCAGATGGCTGCGCGCCTGCGCCAGTTCCTGCGCCTGCGCGTCGATCGCCGCGACCTGCGCGCGCAGCAGCGCGCCAAGGTCGATCGGCCGGCCGTCGAATAATGTCTTGATCTGGGCAAGGCTCAGCCCCGCCCGCTTGAGCGCCAGCAATTCATGCAGCCGCGCCAGCTCGGCCGGACCGAACAGGCGCCGCCCCGACGCGGTGCGCAGCGGCGCGACCAGCCCGCGCGCCTCATAGAAACGCAGCGCCCGGCTGGTGAGGCCGGTGGCGCGGGCGACGGCAGCAATATCCAACATATCGGTCATGCCCCTTGCTACTGCTTGACCCAAGGTCAAGTTCAAGCGCTTTTTTGCGGTGTCCGACCCGTTGACGATCGCGCCGTCTCGCGACATGGCTGGCGCCATGAGCCAAGACCAGCATAGCGACGCGCCCCTGCGCCTGTTCAACAGCCTGACCCGGTCGATCGAGCCGTTCGCGCCGATCGAGCCCAACCATGCGCGCGTCTATAGCTGCGGCCCGACCGTCTATAATTATGCCCATATCGGCAATCTGCGCGCCTATGTGTTCGTCGACACGCTGCGCCGGACCCTGCTGTGGAAGGGGCTGGACGTCACCCAGATCATCAACATCACCGATGTCGGCCATCTGACGTCGGATGCCGATGCCGGTGACGACAAGATGGAGGCCGCCGCCCGCGCCAGCGCGAAGAGCATCTGGGACATCGCGGCCCATTATACCGAAGCATTCAAGGCCAATATCGCCGACCTCAACATCATGGCGCCCAGCGAATGGACGGTCGCGACCGACTATGTGCCGCAGATGATCGAATTTGCGCAGAAGATCGCCGACGCGCATTGCTACGAACTGGACAGCGGCCTCTATTTCGACAGCAGCACCGTGCCCAATTATGGCGCGCTGGCCGGCGGTCGCGACGATGCTGCCCATGCCCGCATCGATCCGGTGGCGGGCAAGCGCAACGCATCCGACTTCGCGATCTGGCGCAAGTCGCCGCCGGGCGAGCAACGCCAGATGGAATGGGACAGCCCCTGGGGCAAGGGCGCGCCGGGCTGGCACCTGGAATGCTCGGTCATGAGCCAGGCGCGCCTCGGCCAGCCGTTCGACATCCATACCGGCGGCATCGACCATCGCGAGATCCATCATCCCAACGAGATCGCCCAGAACCAGGCCTATTGCGGCTGCACCGACACGCAGCCCGACTTCACCGGCGCGCGCTGGTGGATGCACAATAATTTCCTGGTCGACCGGCAGGGGAAGATGTCGAAGTCGAAGGGCGGCTTCACCACCCTGTTCAGCCTGGTCGATGCCGGCGTGCATCCGATCGCCTATCGCCTGCTGTGCCTGGGCGCCCATTATCGCAGCGAACTGGAGTTCAGCGCCGACAATCTCGCCGCCGCCCTGACCCGCCTCAAGCGGCTGGTCATGGGTGTCGAGGGGCTGAAAAGCCGGGCCGAGGGCATCACCTGGCAGTCGGTCACGCTCGATTATCTGCGTGCCAATCTCCACCCCAAGCTGGTGCCGCTGCTGGAGCAGTTCGACGCAGCGATCGCCGACGACCTGATGACGCCCCGCGCCTTGCCGCTGCTGGAGGAAGCGATCAGCATGAAAAAGGTGCCGGTCGACGAGAAGCTCTGCCTGATCGCCGCCTTCGACCAGGCGCTGGGCCTGCGTCTGCTGGACCTCACCCGCGCCGAGTTGCGGGTGCAGCCCAAGGATGCGCAGATCACGCCCGAGGAGATCGAGGCCGAACTGGAACGGCGCACCACCGCCCGCGCCGAAAAGGATTTCGCCCTGTCGGACGAGATACGCGACGCGCTGATCGCGCGCGGGGTCGAAGTGATGGACGGCGATCCGCTGCGCTGGGACTGGCGCCTGACACTGGCCTGATGACTTGACGCCGTCCTGGGTTCGACCCAAGACGGTATCGGGTCGAGAAAAGTGGGGCGCATCATGCTGTTTTCCGCGCGCGCGGGCGCGTTTCTGCTGGCCTTGGCCGGCCCCGCGCTGCTGCCCGCTGCCGCCGCCCCGTCGCCCGCCTTCCGCACTGATGATCCGCACTATGCCCGGCTCTACGCGCTGGAGGACAAGGCCGACGCGCTGTTCGAGAGCGACGATTATGCCCTGTCCATGTCGCAGAAGACACGCGACGCCTGGACAGCGCTCGAAACGGCGGCATCCCACAGCAAGGTGCAGGGCCAGGCCCATCCGCTGGCGGGGGTCGCGCTCATCAACCTGTCGTCGATGGACCAGATCGACGGCCGCAACCCCGACGCGCTCGCTCATGCGGACCGCGGCCTTGCCCTGCTGTCGCCCTTCCGCGACGCCTATCCGATCTACTGGATGCAGGGCCTGTCGATCAAAGGCTATGTCCAGGTCACTCTGAACCAGATCGGCGCCGGGGTCGAGACGCTGGCCGAAGCGAGCCGCTATATCGACGGCTATTTCGCCCGCACCGATCCCAAGGCGCTGGATGAATCGGCGATGATGCTGAAGTCCAACATCGCCTTTGCCCATGCCCAGGCGCTGTCCCGTCTCGGCCGCAACAGCGAAGCGGTCGAGGCGCAACGCCGCAGCATGGAGGCGCGGGTCGCCGCCAGCGGCCAGAACAGCGCGGACGCGGTCGGCGCCTATTATATGTATGCGCAGATGCTCTCGCGCGCGGATCGCGATGCCGAGGCGGAAATCTATGCCCGTCTGGCGGTGGATACCGCGACCGACCATGTCGATCGCAAGCATCCCAATTATGCCCGCGCGCTCGAAGCGCTCGGCCTGCTGCTCTCGCGCACCGGGCGGCGCAACGAAAGCCTCGCCTATCTGGAACGATCGATCGCGATCAAGCGCGAGACCAGCGGCACGAAGAGCCTGGCCTTTGACTTCGCGCTGCAGAATCTCGGCAATCTGCTGCTGCCGCTGGAACGCTATGACGAGGCCGAACCGCTGTTTCTGGAGGCCGAGCGCGGCTTTCGCGACATCGAAGGTGACACCAGTCCGCAGTCCGCACGCGCGCTGGCCTTTGCCGGCGTCGCCGCTTTCGCCCAGGGACGCAGAGAAGAAGCGATCAGCCGGCTACAGACCGCGCTGGCGCGTGGCCGCACCGGCAGCGCCGAGGATCGCGACATGGGGCAGCGCGTCTATCCCTTTCTGATCCCGGCCCTGATCCAGGCCGGCCGGATGGACGAAGCGCGCGCCGCCGCCGCCGATTTCGACCGAGAGACCCGTGAACTCGACAATCTGCCGGGCTTCGCCATCGCCAATGCCGGCATGCTGTCCGCCTGGGCCAATGGCGGCGACAGCGTCGATGCGGCCTGCCGGCTGATCGCGCTGCTGCGCACCAGCCTCAGCCTGCAGGAGGACGGCGCCCTGACCGAGGATCAGCGCGCCGCGCTGGACAGCGTGCTGGCGATCGCGACACAGGCGCACGACGCCGGACTGGCGATGGACGCGATGGCGCTGCTTGCCGGATCGGGTATCGTCCAGGCCAATCATCTGGTCGCGCAGCGGATGGTGGACGACCCCGCACTGGGCAACCGGGTCCGCGCGCTGCAGGACCGGACCCGCGCGCTGCAGGCCGCCGACAGCCTGTTGCTGCAGGCGCTCGCCCGCGACGAAGGCTTCGCGGCTGCGCGCGCCAATCGCGCGACCCTGGCAAAAGAGGTCAATGCCGACCGCACCGCCATCGCCCATGACTTCCCCCGATGGCTGGAGGCGCGTGGCGGCGCCCTGCCCGACCTGGCATCGCTGCGCGCCAATCTGGCGACGGACGAGGCGCTGCTGGCGGTGACGCCTGCCTTTGACGGCGTCTATATCCTGGCCGTCAGCCGCGAACGGACCGCCATCATCCGGGCGCAGGAGACGCGCGCCGATCTGGTCGGCCGGATCGCGCGCTTGCGCGCATCGCTGAGCGCCACCGGCTTCGACCAGGACGGCGCCCATATCCTCTACACCCAGATCTTCACGCCCGATGTCCAAGCCGCGCTGGGCAAGGCGCCACGCCTGCGGGTCGTGCCGACCGGCGCTTTCGCCGCCTTGCCCTTTGCCATGCTGCCGCAAAAGCCGGTGGAGCATATCGACCGGAACACGCCCTGGCTGATCCGGCGCTATGCGCTGCGGATCGACAGCGGCTTCCGCCCCGTCGTGCCGCAAAAGCTGGCGGCGCAGGATGACCGGATGCTGGGCATCGGCGCGCCCCTGCCCTTTTCGCAGGAGACGCAGGCGATCGCCCTCAAGCAACGCGGCGGCGGCGTGGCCACGCTGGCGCAATTGCCGCCCCTGCCCGGATCGGCCGAGGAATTGCGATCGGTTGCGCGCTATTTCGGCCCCGATCATGCCCGGTTGCTGATCGGCGCGAATGCCAGCGAGGCGATCCTGCGCACCAGCGACCTGCGCCCCTATTCGGTCATGCTGTTCGCCACCCACGGGCTGGTCGGCGGCCAGATGGAGGGGCTGGACGAACCAGCGCTGCTGCTTTCGCCACCGGACATCGATTCCGGCAATGACGGGCTGCTGACCGCATCGGAAGTGGCGCAGATGCGGATCGGCGCCGATTGGGTGATCCTGTCCGCGTGCAACACCGCCGCCGGCAGCAGCGCCCAGGCCCAGACCTATTCCGGCCTGGCCCAAGCGTTCCGCTATGCCGGTGCCGGCGCCCTGCTGGTGTCGCACTGGCCGGTGCGGGACGATGCCGGCACCTTCATCACGGTCGAGACGGTCAAGGCCAACCGGCGCGGCGCCTATCGCGGCGTGGCGTTGCAACGGGCGATGCTGAAGCTGATCCGGTCCGGCAAGCCGGACGCGGTGCAGCCCTATGTCTGGGCGCCGTTCATCCTCGTGGGGCAATAGCCGCTTGCGGATCGACCCGGTTGGCGAGCGGACGACCGGCGGCGAAATCGCTGATATTGGTCATCGTCGTCTCGGCGATGCTCGCCAGCGCCTCTTCGGTCAGGAATGCCTGATGCCCGGTGACCAAAACATTGGGGAAGGTCAGCAGCCGCTGGAACAGATCATCCTCGATGATCTCGTTGGACAGATCCTCGAAGAACAGGTCCGCCTCCTGCTCATAGACGTCGAGCGCGACGCCGCCGATCTTGCGCGACTTGAGCCCCGCCACCAGCGCCTGCGTATCGATCAGCGCGCCGCGGCTGGTATTGACGATCACCAGTCCATCGCGCGCCCGGCCGATCGCGTCGGCATTGATGATATGGCGCGTATCCGGGGTGAGCGGGCAATGGAGCGAGACGATATCGACCTGTTCCAGCAGGTCGCGTGGCGACATGTAGCGCACGCCCATCGCCAGCAATTCGGGATCCTGGGCCACATCGCTCGCCAGCACCTCGCAGCCAAAGCCCAGCTTCAGCGTGCGGGCGACCAGCGCGCCGATCCGCCCGGTGCCGATCACGCCCGCCACCCGGCCATGGAGGTTGCGGCCGATCAGCCCGTCGAGCGCAAAATTATTTTCCCGCACCCGCGCCCAGGCGCGATGGATGCGCCGGTCGAGCGCCATCAGCAGCGCGACGGTGAATTCCGCAACCGCATGGGGCGAATAGGCCGGCACCCGCACCACCGTCAGCCCCAGTTCCGCCGCCGCGACAAGATCGACATTATTATAGCCGGCACAGCGCAGCGCGATCAGCCGGGTGCCGCCGGCCGCCAGTTTGGCCAGCACGGCCGCGTCCAGCCGGTCGTTGACGAACACGCAGACCGCCTCGAACCCTTCGCCCAGGCTCGCGGTATCCGCGTCCAGCCTGGGTTCCAGGAAATGCAGTTCATGTCCCTGATTGGCGGCCGACAGGAAATGCCGGTCATAGCCCTTGGTGCCGAAGATCGCGATGCGCATGGCGCCATAGTGCCCGCCCGCCCGCCATCGTCAAGCCGCGGCATATACTGAGCCAGTCCGTTTCACATGTCGGCCAGTCCGGTTGGACAGGCTATCCCAAAGACGGCACTTTGCGTCGCATCCTCAACGATCCGATATGAGTGCCCCGCCCCCATGTTTGCGCTTCTGCTGGCGATCGCCGCCGCATCATCCAGCAAGGTTCCGCCGCCCGCATCGGACGAAGGCGGCATCTACATGTTCGAGACCGGCACCAGCCTGCTCGCCAAATGCCGCAACAAGGCACCGGAATATAAGCTGGCCTGCACCGCATACATCGCCGGGGCGACCGACGGCATCCGCAAGGAGATGTTCCTGGGCCGTGCCCGCACCGTCTGCTGGCCAAAGCGCATGGCGGCCGAGGATGTGAAAGGCACTGTCGTCGCCTATCTGGAGCGCTACCCCGATCAGCGCGGCGCGGCGGCGTCGGCGCTGGTCAGCATCGCCCTCAACGATCGCTATCCCTGCCAGAAATAAAGCCGCTCGATCAGTCTGATCGATAGTATCCTTGCGCAAAGAGGCGCCGCAACCGCTATAAACTTGCCCTGCCGGGCGGTTGCGCGTAGATGCGGCCCCTATTTTTTTGACGTGAAGGAGACTCGACGTGGCGGCGAAGTGGACGCCGGAAAGCTGGCGGGAGCATAAGGGCATCCAGATGCCCTTTTATCGGGACCAGGAGGCGCTTGCCTCGGTAGAGGCCCAGCTTGGCCAGTTTCCGCCCCTCGTCTTTGCGGGCGAGGCACGGAATCTGAAGGCCGATCTTGGCCGCGTCGCGAACGGCGAAGCCTTCCTGCTGCAGGGCGGCGACTGCGCCGAGAGCTTTGCCGAGTTCCATCCGAACAATATCCGCGACACGTTCCGCGTGCTGCTGCAGATGGCGGTCGTCCTGACCTTCGCCTCGAAGCTGCCGGTGGTGAAGGTCGGCCGCATGGCGGGCCAGTTCGCAAAGCCCCGCTCGGCCGATACCGAGACGATCGGCGGCGTGGAATTGCCCAGCTATCGCGGCGACAATGTCAACGACATCGCCTTCACCCCTGAAGCGCGCGAGCCCGATCCGCAGCGGATGATCCGCGCCTATAACCAGTCGGCAGCGACGCTGAACCTGGTGCGCGCCTTCTCGACCGGCGGCTATGCCAGCCTCGACCGGGTGCATGGCTGGATGCTCGATTTCATGGGTCGCAGCCCCTGGGCCGCGAAGTTCGAGGCGATGGCCGACCAGATCGGCCAGGCGCTCGACTTCATGCGCGCCTGTGGCCTGGACGCGGACAGCGTGCCCCAGCTTGGTGGCACCAGCTTCTACACCAGCCATGAGGCGCTGCTGCTGCCGTTCGAACAGGCGCTGACCCGTCAGGACAGCCTGACCGGCGACTGGTATGACACCTCGGCGCACATGCTGTGGATCGGCGACCGCACCCGCTTCGAAGGGTCGTCGCATGTCGAATATCTGCGTGGCATCGGCAACCCGATCGGCATGAAGTGCGGCCCCACCCTGGAGCCGGACGAATTGCTGCGCCTGCTCGACCTGTTGAACCCGAAGCGGGAAGCCGGGCGCATCACGCTCATCACCCGCTATGGCCATGACAAGATCGAGGCCGGCCTGCCCAAGCTGGTGCGCGCGGTGAAGCGCGAGGGCCATTCGGTGGTCTGGTCCTGCGACCCGATGCACGGCAATGTCATCAAGGCGGCCAATGGCTACAAGACGCGGCCGTTCGACCGCATCCTGGCCGAAGTGCGCGGCTTCTTTGCCGTGCATCGCGCCGAAGGGACGTTTGGCGGCGGCATCCATGCCGAAATGACCGGCCAGAATGTCACTGAATGCACCGGCGGTGCGATCGCGATCACCGACGAAGGCCTGGCTGATCGCTATCACACCCATTGCGACCCCCGCCTCAACGCGGCGCAGAGCCTGGAACTGGCTTTCCTGCTGGCAGAAATGCTGAACGAGGAACTGAAGGAACGCCGCGCCGCGGCCTAACGAAAAAGGAACCGGCCCCTCCGAATCGCAAGGAGGGGCCGGCTCATCCGGCCTCTGCTCCCTGTTCAGCCGGGATCCGCGATCGGATCGAACTCCAGATGCAGGTGCCGCAGCGCCCGCAATATATAGGTGGGCTCATAATCGAAGCGCAGCGCCTCACCCGCCCCATGATGGGCCGGGGACAGGCGGATATTGCCCATCCGCGCCAATAGCCGTTCGATGCTGACCGCCACCTCGCGCCGGGCCAGCGGCGCGCCGATGCAGGTATGGGCGCCCCGGCCAAAGGCCAGATGCTCCTTGGCGCGCGGCCGATCCATGTCGAACTGCGCCGGATTGTCGATGCGGCGCGGATCGCGATTGGCGGCCATGTGCGACATCAGGATCGTCGTCCCCGCCTTGATCTCGACCCCGCCCAGCTCCGTCGTCCGTGTGCAGATGCGCCCGCCACTCTTCACCGACCCGTCATAGCGCAGCACCTCCTCCAGGAAATTGGGGATGCGCTTGGGGTCGGCGCGCAACTGCGCCTGGATATCCGGCCGGATGGCGATGATGCGGAAGGCGTTGGCCAGCAGCCGGTTGGTCGTGTCCTGCCCCGCACCAAACAGGAAGGCCGCCATCGCCGTCAGATCGACCAGGGTCGGGTTCGTCCCATCCGGGAACTTCGCCAGCGCCAGCGTCGTCAATATGTCCTTCTTCCCCGTGTCCGCGCCCAGCAGCCGGCGCACCGGCAGCACCGCCGGATGGTTCTGGAAGCGGCGCCAGGCGATGTAGCGGAACATATGCTTGCCAAGACCGACCAGCGGATTGTGCTTCAGATCCTCGGGTGATCCGTCGATCTGGGCCGGCACCGCCCCCTCCAGCAGGACGCGGAAGGCCGCACGCCCCTTGGCCGGGATGCCCAGCAGGTCGGCGATCACCAGCGTCGCATAGGGGCCGCCATATTGGCGCACCAGATCGACCTTACCATCGACGGCAAATTCGTCGATCAGGCTGTCGGCGGTCGCATAGAGGGATGGCTCCAGCGCCTTCAAGCGGCTGGGTGTGAACAGGCTGCCGATCACCGATCGCAACTTGGCATGGCGGGTGCCGCTTTCCGTCACGATCTGGTCGGCGAAGGCGATCTTGGGTCGCGCCGCCTCCAGTTCCGCCGCGATATCGTCGCCCTGCGGCGTGAACGGCAGGTCCGTCATTGGCCCGGTCACGGCGTTGATGCTGGAAAAATGCTCGGTATCGAGCATCACCTGCACCGTTTCCTCATAGCCCGTCACCGCCACCACATTGCGATGGGGCAGCCGCGTCACCGGCCCCCGGGCACGCAGAAAGTCGAAATAGGCATGGGGATCATCGACCAGATCCACATCCTTGTAGAAGTCCGCCGTGGCGTAATCGCGCATGATCCTCACCCATTTATGATATACATTGGATCATATCACCCGCAATGCCGCTGTCAACGACGGCAAAATGGTAAAGCAAATCGCAGGGCTTTCGCGCTAGGACAGCGCCATGCATGGGTCGGCACCACAGGAAAGCAGCATGATCGCGGCGGGTCGCTATCGCCGCGACATTGACGGGCTGCGCGCCATCGCCATTCTGCCGGTGCTGCTCTTCCATGCCCATGTGCCAGGCTTTTCCGGCGGCTATGTCGGCGTCGACATCTTCTTCGTGATCTCCGGCTTCCTCATCACCGGCATCATCGCACGCGAGGTGGATGAACAGCGCTTCTCGCTCGTCCATTTCTACGAACGCCGCTTCCGCCGGATCATGCCGGCGCTCAGCCTGATGATCCTGGCCGTGCTGGCGGCGGCCTGCTGGCTCTATCTGCCCGGCGATATAGAAGGCGTGCCGAAATCCGCGCTCGCCGCCACGCTGTTCGCCTCCAACCTCTGGTTCTTCACCGACACCGGCTATTTCGCCGGCGGCGCCGACGTAAAGCCCCTGCTCCACAGCTGGTCGCTGGCGGTGGAGGAGCAATTCTACATCGGCTTTCCGATCCTGCTGATGCTGGTCGCGCGCTTTGCCGCCCGCTGGCGCGGCCTGATCGTCGGCGCGATCGCTGCGCTGTCGCTGGCACTGGCGATCGCGCTTCAGCGCGACACCAGCGGCTTCACCTTCTATCTGCTGCCCACCCGCGCCTGGGAATTATTTGCGGGCGCCTTGCTGGCGCTCGGCGCCATCCCGCCAGCGCACACGCGCTGGCTGCGGGAGGCGCTCGCGTGGAGTGGCCTTCTATCTGTCGCCTTCGCTGTCATCTTCTACACGCGCGAGACCGTCTTCCCCGGCATCACCGCCCTGCCCCCGGTGCTGGGCGCGGTGCTGCTGCTCCACAGCGCGCCGGGCACCAGCGTCGGGCGCCTGCTCAGCCTGCGCCCTTTCGTCGGCGTGGGCCTCATCTCCTACTCGCTCTATCTGTGGCACTGGCCGCTGATCGTCTTCACCGAATATGCGACCGATGCGGCCCTGACCGGCTGGACGGCAAGTGCCGTCGTGGCCACCTCCTTCATCGCTGCCATCCTCTCCTGGCGCTTCGTCGAGCGTCCCTTCCGCGATGCCCGCCGCATCCCCGCCCGGCGCATCTTCCAGTTCACCGGCGGCGCCATGGCGCTGCTCTGCCTCCTGTCGCTGGCGCTGCTGGCGATGGGCGGCTGGCCGCAGCGCTTTGCGCCGCAGGTGCTGCAACTCGCCGCCGGCCGCACTGACATCAGCCCCGCGCGCAAGGCCTGCCACGACACGTTCGCCCGCGGTGCCCAGCCCTGCATTCTCGGTGCCAAGGTCCGGCCCGACGCCCTGCTCTGGGGCGACAGCCATGGCGTGGAAATGGCCTATGCCCTGTCGCTCAGGGCCAGGGCAGAAGGCCGCGCCCTGATCGAGCGGACCACCTCCAGTTGCCCGCCGGTGCTGGGCTATGACGCGCCCAAGGATGCCCGCTGCGCCCGCGCCAACCAGGCCGCCTTTGCCGCGATCCGTGCCGATCCGGGCATCCGCCGCGTCTATCTCGCCGCCTTCTGGGCCAATAGCGAATTTGACGATCCCGCCTTCGTGGCAAAACTCGACGCCACCATCCATGCGCTGCGCGCCGAAGGACGGCAGGTCATCCTGATCGGACCGGTGCCGCCCCAGCCTTTCGACGTGCCACGCCATTTGGCCCATCTCGCCCGCGCCGGACAAATGGGCCAGGCCCAGGGTGTAGACCGCGCCATGATCGAGGCCCGCACCCGCAATCTGCGCGCGCTGTTCGCGCGATGGCAGGCTCGGGGCGTGACGCTGATCGATCCGATGGCGCGGCTATGCGACGCCCGCCGCTGCGCCATCATCCATGACGGCAAGCCGCTCTATTTCGATTCCCATCATCTGAGCGTCGCCGGCGCGCGGCTGGTGATGAACGACTAAATCATTCCGCCGCCATCGCGTAGCTGCGCGGCAGTTCGTTCGCCAGCGCCTCGGCAATCGCTGCCACCATGCCCTGCATCCGCGTCAGTCCCGGTCCCGGCCGGTCGAGCGTGACGTCGAGATAGAGGGCACGGTCCACCTCCAGCTGCAGCGCATGGAAATCGCGCTCCGGCCGGCCATGCCGCTCGATCAGATGGTCGCCGGCATAGGGATGGTTCTGCGAGGTCAGCACGCCATGCCCGGCCGCGACATCGGCCGCCAGCATCATCAGCCGTGTCGCGGCGCTGCGGCCGAAGCGATCGCCCAGCACCAGCGCCGGGGCAGCCTGTCCGGCGGCCGGTGGCGGCAGCGGCGGCATGGAATGCAGGTCGATCAGGATGGCATGACCATGCCGCTCCCGCGCCGCCGTCATCATCTGTGCTAGCCGGGCATGATAGGGCCGATGCACCGTCTCGATCCGCCGCCGCGCTTCTTCCCAGGGGATGGGGCGCTGCCACAATTCCAGGGCGCCGGGCAGGCGACGGGGAATGAGGCCCAGCCCGCCGCGCAATTTGGCGCTGCTCTGCAGCGGCTGGTCGCGGGGCAGGCCGGTCACCATCACCGGATCCAGCTCCCGCTCATGCCGGTTGAGGTCGATCATCGCACGCGGCGCGCGGGCGACCAGCACGCTGTAGCCCCGCGCGACCAGCGGCCCCGCCAGCATGTCGGCCCAGCGATCCTCCAGCCGACGCAGCACCTCTGGCCGCACCCGCGCCAGAGCGAGCAATTCAGGGGAATAGTCGCGCCCGGCATGGGGCACGGACACAATCAAAGGACCATTGGGAAGAGCAGGACCATGAAGATCATAGGCCGCCGTCGATTCGGTTGGCGGACACGTACCAAAATGATCCAACGCCATTCCTTTCACCGGCCGTGGAAAAATTTGGTCGGCTGGATAATCTTTAATCCTTGTCGCATATATCCGAACGGCTTGCCAGTCTGTGGGCAAGGCAAGGGGCGCCGCGGAAGACGGCTTACAGGAAATTTGGGGTCAATGGTTCGAATCCTGCTGGCGGAAGATGATGACAGCATGCGCGCCTATCTGGCGCGGGCGCTGGAAAAGTCGGGTTATGAGGTGGTGGCGGTCGCCACCGGCACCCAGGCCGTGCCGCATATCGAATCGGATCGGTTCGACCTGTTGCTGACCGACATCGTCATGCCCGAGATGGACGGCATCGAACTGGCGCAGCACACCGCCAATGTCGCGCCCCAGACCCGCATCATGTTCATCACCGGCTTTGCCGCAGTGACGCTGAAGGCCGGCAAGGCGGTGCCGCAGGCGAAGGTGCTGTCAAAGCCCTTCCACCTGCGCGACCTGGTGCTGGAAGTCGAACGGATGTTCGGCAGCGAGACGCTGACCGGCCTTAGCTGAGCGCTTCGGCCTCATCCGCGCCTTGCCCCAGCGGCGGCAGCGGCTTGCCCGCCATGGCCGCCGCGAAGCGCTCGCGATCCAGACCCTTTTCCCAGACCGACACCACCACCGTCGCCACCGCATTGCCGACGAAGTTGGTGAGGCTGCGGCATTCGCTCATGAAGCGATCGACGCCCAGGATCAGGGTCATGCCCGCGACCGGCACCGACGGCACGATCGACAGGGTGGCGGCCAGGGTGATGAAGCCCGCGCCGGTCACGCCCGCCGCGCCCTTGGACGACAGCATCGCCACCAGCAGCAGCAATATCTGCTCCTCCAGGCTCAGATGCACGTTGGTCGCCTGCGCGATGAACAGCGCCGCCAGCGTCATGTAGATATTGGTGCCGTCGAGGTTGAAGCTGTAGCCAGTCGGCACCACCAGCCCGACCACCGACTTGCGGCACCCCGCCTGCTCCATCTTCTCGATCAGGCTGGGCAAAGCCGCTTCCGACGAGGAGGTGCCCAGCACCAGCAGCAGTTCGGCGCGCAGATAGCGGATCAGGTGCAGGATGTTGAAGCCGGCGAACCAGGCGACCGTCCCCAGCACGACAAGCACGAACAGCAGCGAGGTGAGGTAGAAGGTCGCGACCAGCCCGGCGAGGTTGGCGAGCGTCCCGACGCCATATTTGGCGACGGTGAAGGCCATCGCGCCGAACGCGCCGAAGGGCGCCGCCTTCATCAGGAAGGATACCAGCTTGAAGATGGCGAGACTGGCCGATTCCAGCACCGTCATCAGCGGCTCGGCCTTCTCCCCGATCATGCTGAGCGCGATGCCGAACAGGATCGCGACGAACAGCACCTGCAGGATATTATGCCCGTCGGCCACCGCCGACACCAAGGTCGCGGGAATGACGTTCAGGAGGAAGGCGACCAGCGTGCGATCATGCGCCTGCTGCGCATAATCGGCGATCTTGCTGGCATCCAGGGTCGCCGGATCGATGTTGAGCCCGGCGCCAGGCTGCACGACATTGGCGATGATCAGGCCGACGATCAGCGCCAGGGTGGAGAAGGTCAGGAAATAGGCAAAGGCCTTGGCCGCGACCCGGCCGATCGCGCCCAGTTCCTTCATTCCGGCAATGCCGGTGACGATCGTCAGGAAGATGACCGGCGCGATGATCATCCGCACCAGCGCGATGAAGGCATCGCCCAGCGGCTTCATCGCCTCGCCCGTCGCCGGGAAATAATGGCCCAGCAGCACGCCCAGCGCGATCGCCACCAGCACCTGGAAGTAGAGATGGCGATAGAAGGGGAGCGGCCGAACCGGTTCCGTCGGCGTCGATGGCGTAGGCAACATGATGTTTTTGCGTCCCCCCTTATTTGCACCGCAGCATATGGCCTCCCCACCCCCTGTCCAGCGGGTTGGAAAAGTTTCTACAAAAAAGTGTCATTTAGCGCTTGCGCGAGTCACCGACCCCCGTTATTGGCCCCCTCCACGGCGGGCGTGTAGCTCAGTGGTAGAG
The DNA here is from genome assembly GCF_005281675.1 of Sphingobium sp. MP9-4. Taxonomy (NCBI): domain Bacteria; kingdom Pseudomonadati; phylum Pseudomonadota; class Alphaproteobacteria; order Sphingomonadales; family Sphingobiaceae; genus Sphingobium; species Sphingobium sp. MP9-4. The sequence continues at coordinate 119,021 of NZ_LUFI01000060.1, forward strand.
CACTGTGTTGACATCGCAGGGGTCGCAAGTTCAATCCTTGCCACGCCCACCATGATAAGGCCTTGGAAGTCTCCGGATTTCCGAGGCCTTATTTTTTGCGCTTTTCCGGCTATGACGCGCAGCAGCGAGACGGAGACCAGCAGATGACGGCGACATGTGGGATGATGGGCGGACGGCGGCTGCTGTTCGTGATGGCGATCGACGCCGAATATGGCCCGCATCTGCAAGCCCGGATCACCCCGCTGATGACCGGCGTCGGCCCTGTCGAGGCGGCACTGGCCATGGCCGTGACGCTCGACCGGATGGCGCAGGCGGGCACCCTGCCCGATCTGGTGGTGTCACTAGGCTCCGCCGGGTCGCGGGTGGGCATGCTGGGCGAGGTCTATCAGGTCGCCAGCGTCTCCTGGCGCGACATGGATGCGTCGCGCCTGGGGTTCACCAAGGGGGTGACGCCGCTGATCGACCATCCGGTCGACATTCCGCTGGTCACGCCGCTCGAAATCCGCGCCCTGCGACTGTCGACCGGCGCCAATGTCGTAGGCGGCGAGGAATATGCCGCGATCGACGCCGACATGGTCGACATGGAAACTTTTGCGATTGCCCGCGCCTGCCAGCGCTTCGGCGTGCCGCTGATGGGGTTGCGCGGCATTTCCGATGGGCCGGGCGAGCTTGAAGACATGCTCGGCTGGACGCAGTTGCTCTCGCTGATCGACGAGAAGCTGGCGGTGGCCGTCGATGCCCTGGGCGAGGCGCTTTAACAGCCGCCCGGCTGGCGCGCGGCGCCGCGCGGCCAGGACAGTTCATAGGTAACAAGGAAGCCATCATGGTCGGACAGTTGCGGCCCGCTCGGCCCGCCATCGAACATCGCCTCCACCCGGATCGGGCGAACCGAGACCCGGTCACCGGGCCAGAAGAATTGCAGATCCTGCGTATCCATCCAGGGTTCGTCGCCATCCCAGGACATGCGCACATCGCAGCCTGACGCCGCATCGGCGCAGACGCGATGGACCAGGTTGAGCGCCTGATAGCGGGAGAAATTCTCCCAGCGCGGTTCGGAATGGCGCATGTTGAAATCGCCACCAAAAATCAGCGGATAGGCGTCGTCATGGCTGGCATCGATGAAGGCCGAGGCTTCGAGCGCCTGCCGTTCATGGGCGGCGAGGTTGCGCGGTCCGGGCGCGCGGGAGGCCCCGCGCGAGTTCATGTGGGTGTCATAGATGTCGATCGGCGTCGGCACGCCGGGCATGGCGATGCGGGCCAGCACGATCCCCTTGTTCGACAGGCAATCGAGGCCCGCACAGGATTTGCGCCCATAGGCGCGCCTCTGTGTCAGGAGAATCGGATAGCGGGAGGCGACCGCCAGACCGCTGCCGGAAAAATGGATACCAATCTCGCCCCGGTTGATATGCGACTTGCCGGGCAGCTTGTCCTTGGTCGACCCGCGCGCGCGGGTCGTGCGATGCGGGCCGGCGGCGATCGCCGGATAGCCGGTATCGGCCACCGCCTGCTTCGCCGATCCGCTGAACATTTCCTGGAACAGCACCACGTCGGGCGCCGTTCCCGCCGCGCGCATGGCGGCCAGTCGCTCCGCTATCTGGTCAAGGGACGGCCCCCGTCCGCTGCGTGCCGGCCAGCCCAGCCCCTCAATATTATAGGTCAGCACCGACAGGGTGGTGGTGATCCGCTGTGCATCCGGGGCGGCGAGCGTGGGCGCGACTGCCGCGCTACAGGACAATTCCCGATAGGGTGCCGGCGTCGCACAGGCCGATAGCAGCAGCGGCGCCACACAGCCGCCGAACCGGTGGAGGAAGCGGGAAGTAGCGGCCATATGCTCCTCGTCATCGGATCGGCGCATCATGGCGCGAAAGGGCGCCGGCGACAACCGGCGCCTAGACCGGATCAGTCGCCCTCGAACAACAGGATCGCGCGCGAGGGGACACCGTCCTGCTCCAGCGCGGCAAGCCCGCCCAGGTCCGGCAGGTCGATCGCGAACAGCGCCATCAGCACCTGCGCGCCCTGCTCGCGCAGCAACCGCGCCGCGGCCTGCGCCGTCCCGCCGGTGGCGATCAGATCGTCGACCAGCAGCACGCGCGCGTCCTGCTGCACCTGTCCTTCATGCAGTTCCAGCCGGTCGGTGCCATATTCCAGCACATAGTCGATGCCGACGGTCTTGCCCGGCAGCTTGCCCTTCTTGCGGACGGGCACGAAACCCTTGCCCAGCTTCAGCGCCAGCGCAGCGCCGAGGATGAAGCCACGCGCCTCCACGCCGACGATCAGGTCGGGGTCGAGCGGTCCTGCCACCTTCGCCATCTGGTCGATCAGTTCGGCCAGACCCGGCCCGTCGGCCAACAGGGTCGTGATGTCGCGGAACTGGATGCCCGGCTTGGGGAAGTCGGGGATGGTGCGGACCAGCGCGGTCAGACTGTCGATGCTCATGGTTGAAGCCCCATAAGGAAAGGGCGCGCTCCCGACAAGGAAGCGCGCCCTTTCTTTCATGCCATCGGGCAGAGGTGCGGTCAGGCCGCCTTCTTCTTGTCCGCCCAGATATTCTGATAGGCCATATAGGCAAGGCCCGTGGCGATCAGCAGGAAGAGGATGGTCGCCACGCCCGCGCGGCGGCGATTTTCCAGCTTCGGCTCGGCCGTCCAGGTAAGGAAAGCGGCCACGTCCTGCGACATCTGGTCGATGGTCGGCTTGGTGCCGTCGCCATAGGTCACCTGGCCATCAGCCGACAGCGGCGGCGCCATGGCAAGGTTCAGGTTGGCGAAATAGGGGTTGAAGTGCAGCCCCTCGGGCGTCTTGGCATCCGGGAAATGCTTGAGCAGTTCGGCCGGCTGTTCCTGGAAGCCCGTCAGCAGCGAATAGACATAGGCCGAACCATGATGGCGCGCCTTGGTCATCAGCGACAGATCCGGCGGGATCGCATTATTGTTCGCCGCCGCCGCCGCGACATTGTTCGCGAAGGGGGACGGGAAATAATCGGCCGGAATGCCATCGCGGGTCGAGGCCTCACCCGTCGCCGGATCGACGCTGGGGGTCTTGATCGCCCAGTTCTTGGCGATCGCCTTGATCTCCGCCTCGTTATAGCCAATGCCGGCCAGGTCACGGAAGGCGACGAACTTCAGGCTGTGGCAGGCCGAGCAGACCTCCTTGAACACCTGGAAGCCGCGCTGGAGTTGCTGATTGTCATAACGTCCCAGCGGCCCGTCGAACGAGAAGGAGACATGCTTGGGGGCCAGGTGGAACTCATGCTCCACCGTCTTGGCCGGAGGCTCCACCACGTAGGAATAGGCACCCACGAGGAAGGAGATGAGCAGCCAGCCGGCGAAGAAGAGGCCGACAAGGAATGCGCCGATGCGTACCATGCTTGTCTTCCCCCTTATTCGGCCGGGACTGCGGCGGTTTCGCCGTCAGCCTTGGCATATTTGGCCAGTACCGCTTCGGTGATCGAATTGGGCAGCGGCAGCGGCTTTTCGAAACGCGCGATCATCGGCAGGATGATCAGGAAATGCGCGAAATAATAGGCCGCGGCGACCTGGCTGATCATCACATAGGGCTCTTCCGCCGGCGCACCGCCGCAATAGCCCAGGATCAGCACGTCGAGCACCAGGATCCAGAAGAACGTCTTGAAGGTCGGGCGATAGCTGCCCGAGCGCACCGGCGAGGTGTCGAGCCAGGGCAGGAAGAAGAGCAGCAGGATCGATGCGAACATCGCCAGCACGCCCAGCAGCTTGGCCGGCACGAAGAAGAAGTCGACGGTGAAGGCGCGCAGGATCGCGTAGAAGGGCCAGAAATACCATTCGGGCACGATATGCGCCGGGGTCGAGAGCGGGTTCGCCTCGATATAATTGTCCGGGTGGCCCAGATAATTGGGCGCGAAGAACAGCAGGATCGCGAACAGGATCAGGAAGACGCCCGCCCCGAAACCGTCCTTCGCCGTATAATAGGGATGGAAGGGCACGGTATCCTGGGGGCCCTTCACCTCGACACCGGTCGGGTTGGAGGAACCGGGAATATGCAGCGCCCAGATATGCAGGATCACCACGGCCGCGATCACGAAAGGCAGCAGGAAGTGGAGCGAGAAGAAGCGGTTCAGCGAGGCATTGCCGGGAGCAAAACCGCCCAGCAGCCAGGTCTGAATCGGCTCGCCCACCACCGGGATCGCGCCGAACAGGCCGGTAATGACCTTGGCGCCCCAATAGCTCATCTGCCCCCAGGGCAGGACATAGCCCATGAAGGCGGTCGCCATCATCAGCAGGAAGATGACGAGGCCGAGCAGCCAGACCATCTCGCGCGGCGCCTTGTAGCTACCGAAATAGAGACCGCGGAAAATGTGCAGATAGACGACGATGAAGAAGAAGCTGGCGCCGTTGGCATGGGCATAGCGCATCAGCCAGCCCGCATTCACGTCACGCATCGTCTGTTCGACGGTGCCGAAGGCGACCAGCGTGTTGGCGCCATAATGCATCGCCATGACCACGCCGGTGACGATCTGGATCACCAGCGCCAGCCCGGCAAGCACACCGAAATTCCAGAAATAATTGAGGTTGCGCGGCACCGGATAGCCGGCACCGACAGCATTGTAGACGAGGCGCGGCAGCGGTAGCTTCTCGTCGACCCACTGCATCAGCGGATGCTTGGGGGTATAATGTTCAGCCCATGGAAAGCTCATGACGGTCCCCCTCAACCCACAAGAATGGCAGTGTCGGAAGTGAAGCTATACTTCGGCACTTCCAGATTCTTGGGGGCAGGCCCCTTACGGATGCGGGCGGCCGTGTCATAGGACGAACCGTGGCAAGGGCAGAAATAACCGCCGAATTCGCCGCGATTTTCGCCCTCGCCCGCGCCCAGCGGCACGCAGCCCAGATGGGTGCAGACGCCCATGGTGATCAGCCACTGCTTCTTGCCGTCGACGGTGCGTTCCGCCAGCGTCTGCGGATCGCGCAGCGTGGACGGGTCGACCTTGTCGGCCTCGGCAATTTCCTTGTCGGTGAGCTGGCGAACGAACAGCGGCTGCGACCGGAAGGTCGTCTTGATCGCCTGGCCCGGCTGGATCGCGGAAAGATCGACCTCGGTCGATGCGAGCGCCAATACGTCGGCGCTGGGGTTCATCTGATCGATGAGCGGGAGAATGACGCCAACGGCGCCCACCCCTGCGAAGCTCACCGCAGCGATATTGATGAAATCGCGGCGACGCACTCCGTCTTCGCCGGATAGACCCTGCCCGTCAACTTGTTCTGAGTTCGCCATGCACCTCTACCCTTGCAAGACTTCCCTATTCACGCCGGAATGCCTTGAGTGATCCTGATTATCAAGGGAGTTAGGGTATACCCCGCCTCCCCCCGGCGTGGGTCAAAGGTCTGATAACCGGACTGTCAGGGCTTTGCCAACCGCAAAGTCATCCAGACTATGACAAATCGCCGCGCTGCATTATGCGACAGCCATGCGTATCGCTCTCTACCAGCCCGAAATCGCCGGCAATGTCGGCGCCATCCTGCGCCTCGCCGCCTGTTTTGCCGTGCCCGTCGACATCATCATGCCGACCGGATTCGCCTTTTCCGACGCCCGGCTGAAGCGCGCGGCAATGGATTATGGCGCAGCGGCCGAAGTCGTGCGCCACGCCAATTTCGAGGCATTTGATGCCGAAAGACGGGCCGCCGGCCGCCGTTTGCTGCTGATGAGCAGCCACGCGTCGGAACGGCTGCCCGACGTGACATTTCGCAGTGACGATGTCTTGCTGATGGGATCGGAAAGCGCGGGCGTGCCCGATCATGTCCGCGATCTGGCCGATATTCGCGTGCGCATTCCGATGGCGCCGGGCTTCCGCTCGCTCAACATCGCCGTTTCCACCGGCATCGCCGTTGCCGAGGCCCTTCGCCAGACCGGGAGCTTCCCCGCATGACGCCTGACATACGCTTCACCCTGAACCCGCAGCAGCAGGCGGCCCGTACCTGGTTCGAATCGCTGCGCGACCGGATCTGCGCAGAGTTCGAGGCGATCGAGCGCGAAGCCGGCAGCGACGCCAGCTTCGCCTACACCCCCTGGGACCGCGAGGCCGACGGCGTGGCGCCGGGCGAAGGCGGTGGCGGCGTGCGCGGGGTGATGAAGGGCAAGGTCTTCGAGAAGGTGGGCGTCAATGTCTCGACGGTGACCGGCGATCTTGCCCCCGGCTTTGCCCAGACCATCCATGGCGCGGCCGACAATCCGGCCTTTTTCGCCACCGGCATCAGCCTGGTCGCGCATATGGCGAACCCGCATGTGCCGTCCGTCCACATGAACACCCGCTTCCTCAACACCAGCAAGACCTGGTTCGGCGGCGGCGCAGACCTCAATCCGCCCCTGCCGCGCGACGAGGATACGGCGGATTTCCATGCGGTGTTGCAGGCCGCCTGCGACGCCCATGATCCGGCCTTTTATCCGCGCTTCAAGGCCTGGGCGGACGACTATTTCTTCATCCCCCATCGCGGCGTGCATCGCGGCGTCGGCGGCATCTTCTACGATCATCTCGACTGCGCGGACGATGCCGCGTTCGACGCCAATTTCGCCTTCACCCGCGATGTCGGCGATGCTTTCCTGGCCGCCTTCCCGCCGATCGTACGGCGGCGGATGAACGAGGCGTGGAGCGAGGAAGAGTATCGCACCATGCTGGAATGGCGCGGCCGCTATGCCGAATTCAACCTGGTTCATGACCGCGGCACCCTGTTCGGGCTCAAGACCGGCGGCAATATCGACGCGATCCTGATGAGCCTGCCGCCGATGGCGAGCTGGAGCTGACCCGATGGCGCTGACCCCGGTCGATCCGCGCGAGATCGCGACCATCGTCACCCATCTGGAAATGCGCGAACGGCCAAAACCCGCGCCGATCCCGCCCGCGCCGCTGCGGCTGGTGCCGTGGAAGACGCCGGACCTTGCCGCCTATCGCGCCCTGTTCCGCCGCGTGGGCGAGCCATGGCTGTGGTTCTCGCGGCTGGTGATGCCGGACGATCAGCTCGCGGCCATTCTGCATGATCCCTTGGTCGAGGTCTATGCCGTCACCGATCCGCGCGGGGTGGAGGTCGGCCTGCTGGAGCTGGATTTCCGCAGCCCGTCACAATGCGAGCTGGCCTTTTTCGGGCTGGTGCCCTCGCTCAACGGCAAGGGCCTTGGCAAATGGCTGATGGCGCAGGCCAAGTCACTCGCCTGGCGCAAGGGGGTGGAGCGCTTCTGGGTCCATACCTGCACGCTCGACAGCCCGGCGGCGCTCGGCTTCTACATCAAGTCGGGCTTCACGCCTTATGGCCGGGAGATCGAAACCTTCGCCGATCCGCGCCTGCTGGGCCTGCTGCCGCCCGACGCGGCGCCGCAGATTCCGATGTTCGGTCAGCCCGCCGACGCCTGACGATAGATGCGGGCCAGCATCACCAGCATATAGACCTGGATCACCGTCGATACCGCCGCCGAGGCGACGCCGCCCACCAACCGGGCGGCCTCCGGCCCAGCGGCAAGGCCAGCGAGCGCACCGAAGATCGTCTGCGCCGCCATGCTGGCAATGCCCGACAGCAGGGTGATCAGGATGATGAAGCCCAGCAACCGCCAGAAGCAGCCCCGCGTCAGCACCCAGGCATGGCGCAGCGAGGGCACCACCCCCTGATTGCCGTCGATCACCGCCGGATTGAGCAGCATCAGCCGGACGCTGGCGAAGATCGTGGCGCCGCCGACAAAGGCGCCGAGGATAGCGCCGATGCTGGTGCCCACAGACTCCGAGACCAGGCTGGCCAGAACGGCGACCAAAATCGCGGCCAGCATCAGCCCGCCGATCAGGAACATGGCGAGCAAGGCTGTGCCCAGCAGCACAGGCAGTCGCGCGAAGCCGAGGCGCAACGCCTCCCCCACGCTGATGCCCGGCCGCAGCGCCAGCGCAAACAGCGTCAGCGATCCGAACCAGATGATGATAACGCCCAGCAGCGTCGCCAGCGCAAAGCCCGGCGGAATATCGGGCAGGCCGGTGCGCTGGGGATTGGCCATCCATTCGGCCAGTTGCGGCGGCGTCATTTCCTGCAGGATCAACCCCGGCAGGGCCAGGAACAGCAGCGCGACGGGAAAGAGCAGCGACGCTTCGCGGGCGACGAAGGCAACCGCCTCCTCCCACGCCTTGCCGATCGAGACTGCCGCCATATCTAATGCCTACCCCTGTCCTGCGAAATGCGGCCCGAGACTTGATCGCTCGCCCCGCTCAAGTCAAGGAAGCGCCATGACCGATCCCCTGCCCTTTCCTGACGTCGAGTGGCGCAGCGATGCTACCCCCGTCGACTATCCGACCGCCCTTGCCGATATGGAGGCGCGGGCCGCCGCCATTTATGAAGGCGATGCGCGCGAGCGCGTCTGGCTGCTAGAGCATCCGCCGCTCTACACCGCCGGCACCAGCGCCGATCCGGCCGAACTGATCGACCCGCGCTTTCCTGTCCATGATGCCGGACGCGGCGGCCGCTACACCTATCATGGGCCGGGCCAGCGCATCGGCTATCTCAACATCGACCTGCGCGAACGCGGCAAGGATGTGCGCAATTTCGTCCATCATCTCGAAGGCTGGATGATCGACGCGCTCGCCGACCTGGGCATTGCCGCCCGCCGCGCCGAAGGGCGCATCGGCATCTGGACCGACGACCGGCAGGGGCGCGAGGCGAAGATCGGTGCGCTGGGCATCCGCGTCCGTCGCTGGGTCACGCTGCACGGCTTTTCGATCAACGTCGATCCCGACCTGTCCCATTTTGGCGGCATCGTGCCGTGCGGGATCAGCGAGTTTCCGGTGACCAGCATCGCCGCACTGGGCCGCAATGCCTCGATGGAAGCCCTTGATGCCGCGCTCAAGGCGCATTTCCCCGCCTTTCTCGGCCGGCTGCGGCGCTGCGGATCGGGCGACGGCACGGGACTTGAGCAATGCGGGACCGCCCGCTAGGGTCCGCCACTTCGCCAGGTGGGGGGCCGCCGGGCATGTTGAGCCATGTTATGGAGACCCGGATGCGCCTTGACGCAAGGATGATGACTGCCGCCCTGTTGATCGGCTGCATGCCGCTGGCAGGCTGCGGCGGTGGCGGCGAAAAGAGCGGCAACACGGTGCAGATGAAGGATATGGAAGTGGTCGATGGCACCGCCACCGACGCCATGACCGATCTGGACGGCGTGCAGAGCGAGGGCACCAGCCTGGCCCTGCCGGACAACCGCACCGAACCCAAGGCCGCTGCCCCGGCCAAGGCGGACAATGGGACCGCACCCGCCAATGATGAGGAAGTCGTGTCGGATCAGTGAGGCTTTTGCCGTTCACTTCCGATACAGCCGCGCTATAGTCGATGCCGTTATGGGGGTATGGGGCGTTCGCGCCGTCAAGACCCCGGCTGAGAGGGTTTATTCAATGACGTTCCGTTTTCGCTCGCGCCAGGCCTTTGCCGCCCTGACGATCGCTGCCGCGTCGCTCGCCGCCGCGCAGCCGGCCACCGCGCAATTCTTCTGGTCGCCGCCCGACATGTCGGCCCCTGCCCTGACGGACGAAGCCGCCGCCACCGCGCTGGGCCTGCCTGGCGCCACGGCCGACGAGATCAAGGCTGGCCTCACCTGGAACCTGCGCGCCGCGATCAACGTCGCCGCGCTGCAGTGCCAGTTCGAACCGACCCTGCTGTCGGTCAGCAACTACAACGCCATGATCGCCCATCATGACGCCGAACTTGACGCGGCGCAGGCGACGCTGCTCAGCTATTTCCAGCGCACCAAGGGCAAGGGCAAGCCCGGCCAGTCGGCGTCCGACATGTATAATACCCGCATCTATTCGGGCTATTCGACGGTCCAGGCGCAACGCGGCTTTTGCCAGGCGGCGGCGGCGGTCGGTCGCCAGGCGATCTTCGCCGATCGCGGCCAGCTCAACGTCGTCGCGCGCCAGGGCCTGGCTTCGATCAAGAAGTCGCTCGTCCATGCCGGCGAGCAATATTATGGCGATCCGGGCTGGAACTATCAGCTCGCTTTGCCCTCGCTCGACGCCAAATGCTGGAAGAAGGGCGTGCTGCTGCCCGAATGCCACCAGCAGTGGAACCAGAAGGCAGGCGTCCAGCCCTGATCTGACGGAGACTTAACGCAGGCCCAGATATTTATGGGCCTGCACCGTCAACCGCCAGCGCGGCCGGGCCATCACCAGATCGATGGCCGCGCGGGCATTGTCCACGGCATGGGCATCGTCGAGCGGCTGGACCAGCAGATGGTCGAAGCCCCAGCCCTCCATCGCCTCGACATCGGCCAGGCTGTGGCCGCCATCGGGCTGCGGCCAGACCAGCTTCAGCTCATTGCCCTTCACTTGGACCACGTCGCTGCCCGCCTTGGGGCTGATGCAGACCCAGTCGATGCCCGGATGCGCCGGCAAGGTGCCGTTGCTTTCGATCGCGATGGTGAAGCCACGGGCATGGAGCGCGTCGATCAGCGCATCGTCGACCTGCAACATCGGCTCGCCACCGGTCAGGACGATATAGGGGCCTTCCCCCTCGCCCCAGAAGGCGAATGCCGCATCGGCGAGCGCGTCGGCGGTCGCGAACTTGCCGCCGCCATCACCGTCGGTGCCGACGAAATCGGTATCGCAGAAGCGGCATACGGCATCGCGCCGGTCCTGCTCGCGCCCGCTCCACAGGTTGCAGCCGGCAAATCGCAGGAAGACCGCGCGCCGCCCCGCCTGCACCCCTTCGCCCTGCAGGGTCAGGAACATTTCCTTGACCGCATAGGTCATGTGTCAGGCCTTTCCAGGACGCGTCGCATAGACGGTGGGATCGGGCAGCCCTGCTTCCTCGAAGCCCTTCGAGCGCAGGCGGCAACTGTCGCACAGGCCGCAATGCTTGTTGTCGGGCGTCGGATCATAGCAGGACCAACTGAGCCCGGCATCCAGGCCCAGGCGATGCGCCTCGCGCACGATGTCCGCCTTGGTCATGAACTGCAGCGGCGTATTGATGCGGATCGGATGGCCCTCGACCCCCGCCTTGGTCGCCAGCGTCGCCATTTTCTGGAACGCGTCGATAAATTCGGGACGGCAGTCGGGATAGCCCGAATAGTCGAGTGCATTGACGCCGATATAGATGTCGCTGGCCGAAGCGACTTCGGCCAGGCCCAGCGTCAGCGACAGGAAGATGGTGTTGCGCGCCGGCACATAGGTGACGGGGATTTCGTCGCCCACGCCGCCCTTGGGCACTTCGATGTCGGCGGTCAGTGCCGACCCGCCAAAGGCCGTGAGGTCGAGCGGCAGCACGATATGCGACATGGCATTGAGCGCCGTCGCCACCTTGGCCGCGGCGCGCAGTTCGACGCGATGGCGCTGATTATAATCGATCGTCAGCGCCAGGACGCGATAGCCCGCTTCGCGCGCGAGCCCGCCCGCGACCATTGAATCCAGCCCGCCCGAAAGCAGGACGACGGCGAATTTTCCATTCTGTGCGACCATGATGCTGCGCTAGACCTCGTTATGTTGCAGTGCAAGGGGGCCGCCGGTCAGCGGCATGCCCCGACATGGCGCCCTTCGACCATGTTGGAAAAGGGCGCGCCGTCGCTGATCCCCTGCGATCGTATCTGGATGAGGCGCGGCGTTTCGACGCGCAGGTCGGTGCGCGCATTGCCGGCCGCACCGCAATCGAAGGTCACGGTGGCGGCAGCAGGCGCATCGCTGACCACGAACGGCTTGCAGCCGGGGCCGGCATTGGCCGGCTCCAGCAACTGATGCGGCATCGTCACGCACAGGCGGCGGGGCGGCGCGGTGGGATCATCGCGCAGGCGCAATTCCCATTCGCCCGTTTCCAGCTTGGCGAGCGCAGCCAGTTGCGGAGCATTCGCCGCCCCGGCCCAGCTTGCCATCATCATTGCCGCCGCGGCGCCCAGCGCCTGCAGCCCCAGCCTTGCCATCTTGCGTCCAGACCTTGTCATCGGCGCCGGGGAGCGGCGCCATGCTTCATCCTGTTGTGCCGCGCAATTGCGGCAATTTGATAGCGCGGGGCGAACGGCCCTGCCGCAATTGCCCCGCGCCAGCTTTCAATGGGTGACGAAACTGTCCAGCGCCAACGGGAACAACCGCGAGCAGAAGGCGCAATCGACGCCGATAATGCCCTTCTCGTCCGCCATCGCCACCCGTTCGTCGGCCGGGAAGCGGCCGATCACATCGCGAATATGGGCAAGGTCACAGCGACAGCCCTTGGCAAGCGCCGTCGTTTCGGTGACGCGCACCTCTTCCTCCTCATGGAACAGGCGCCAGGCGATGTCGGTCAGCGGCAGGTCGAGATCGGTCAGTTCCTCGTCGCGCAGCGTGCCGGCCAGCGCCTGCACATGTTCCCATTCGGGATGGTCATGGCGCACATGCAGGCGCTCGCGCCCCACTTCGCCCTCGGGCAGATGCTGGAGCAGCAGGCCCGCCGCGACGCAGCCTTCGCCCGGCTCATGCCGGGTCGCGATCTGGACGATGCTGGGGATCTGTTCGGACTGGAAGAAATAATGCTCCGCCGCCTCGGCCAGCGACGATCCGTCCAGCGGCACGATGCCCTGATAGCGCTCGCCGGTCGCCGCCTGGTCGAAGGTGATCGCCAGATAGCCCTTGCCGAACAGGCCGAACAGGGTCGGATCGCTGCCGATTTCCGCCAGCCGTTCGGCATCGAACTTGGCATAGCCGCGCAGTTCGCCGCCCTTGTAATCGGCCACCAGCAGGCTGACGACGCCATTTTCGGTCTGCGCCTGCAGGGTCAACTGGCCGCCGGCATCCTTGAGCAGGCTACCGAGCAGCGCGCCCAGCACCAGCGAGGACGCCAGCACCCGCTCGATCGCCGGGGGATAGGCATGGGCAGACAGCACCTGGTCCAGCACCGGCCCCAGCCGAACGAAACGGCCACGCACATGGCGCGAGGGGATGGTGAAGCCAAGGGCCTGATCGACATTGCTACTGGTCACGATATTTCCTTCCGATCCACCCGCCCCGAAAGCCGCGAGGGCCCGTCCTCCGCTTCCCAGCGCAGGACAGGCCCCGTCATCTTTCAGGGCGAACGGAAAATTTCGCCCGAATATAGGGTGAGCTTACAGCTTTCCAAGCGCCCAGAGCAGAACCGACTTCTGGGCATGGATGCGGTTCTCCGCCTCGTCCCAGATCAGCGACTGCGGACCGTCGATCACCGCCTCGACCACTTCCTCGCCGCGATGGGCGGGCAGGCAGTGGAGGAATTTGGCGTCGGCCTTGGCGCCCGCCATCAGCTCCGGCGTCACCTGATAGGGCATCATCGCCGCCAGCTTTGCCTCGGCATGGGCCTGGCCCATGGAGATCCAGGTGTCGGTGACCACGACGTCGGCACCGGCCACCGCCTGCGCCGCATCGCGGGTCAGGGTGATGGTCGAACCCGCTGCCTGCGCTGCGGCGGCAAAGGACGGATCGGGATCATAGCCCTCAGGGATGCCCATGCGCACGTCGAACTTCATCAGGCCGGCGGCCTCGACGATCGAGTGGAGGACGTTGTTGCCGTCGCCCAGCCACGCCCATTGGCTGCCGGGCAGCGCCAGGCCATGCTCGACCACGGTCAGCAGGTCGGCAACGATCTGGCAGGGATGCGACAGGTCCGTGAGGCCATTGATGACCGGGACGCTGGCATATTCGGCCATTTCCTCGATCTTGGCATGGTCATCGGTGCGGATCATGATCGCGTCGGCCATGCGGCTGAGCACGCGGGCCGTGTCGGCGACGGTCTCGCCGCGTCCCAACTGACTGGTCGCGCCGTCCAGGATCAGCGAATTGCCGCCGAGCTGGCGGATCGCCATGTCAAAGCTGACGCGGGTGCGCGTGCTGTTTTTCTCGAAGATCATCGCCAGCGTGTGGCCGGCGAGCGGCGCATCGGCGTCGACCCAGCCCTTGGGCTTGCCTGCCCGTGCCGCCTTGCGATCGATGGCATCAGCGATCATCGCGGCGATCGCGTCGCCGCCCGCATCGGTGAGATTCAGGAAATGCTTGGTCATTGGAAACAACCTCTAACCCGTTCAGGCTGAGCGAAGTCGAAGCCCCCGCCTGAACGAAGTGAAGGCACCTCGCTTTGCTCGGCGATACCCTTCGACTTCGCTCAGGGCGAACGGAAACTAAATGGTCAGGCCGCCTTGGCGTCCGCGAAGCTCCGCGCACCGGCGGAAATCTTCTCGATGCACTCGGCGATATGGCTTTCGTCGATGACGAGCGGCGGCAGGATGCGCAGCACATTCTGGCCCGCCGATACCGACAGGAAACCATGATGGTCGCGCAGATGGCCGACGAAGGCGCGCGCATCATAGGCGTCCTTCATCTTGACGCCCAGCATCAGCCCCATGCCGCGCACATCCTCGAACATGTCGTCATGGTTTGGGATCATCTGCTCCAGCGCGGAGCGTAGACGCGCGCCCATCGCCGTCACCTGCTCCAGGAAGCCGTCCGCCAGCACCTCTTCCAGCACCGCGATGCCCACCGCCATGGCGAGCGGGTTGCCGCCATAGGTGGAACCATGGGTGCCGAACACCATGCCCTTGGCCGCTTCCTCGGTGGCGAGACAGGCGCCGAGCGGGAAGCCCGCGCCGATGCCCTTGGCCACCGCCATGATGTCCGGCGTCACGCCATATTGCTCATGGGCGAAGAAGGTGCCGGTGCGGGCATAGCCGCACTGCACTTCGTCCAGGATCAGCAGCAGGCCATGCTCGTCGCACGCCTTGCGCAGGCCGGTTAGGAATGCCTGGGTTGCCGGGGTCACGCCACCTTCACCCTGCACCGGTTCCAGCAGGAAACCGGCGGTATTGTCATCGATCGCGGCCAGTGCCGCGTCGAGATCGTTGAAGGGCACGACCTGGAAACCGGGCAGCAGCGGCTCGAAACCATCGCGCATCTTGGGCTGGCTGGTCGCCGAAATGGTGCCCAGCGTGCGGCCGTGAAAGGCGTTGTCGAAGCTGATGATCTTGTGCCGGTGCGCTTGCCCATTGGCATAATGATAGCGGCGCGCGGTCTTGATCGCGCACTCGACCGCTTCGGCACCCGAATTGGTGAAGAAGACGGTGTCCGCGAAACTATTATCAACCAGCTTCTGCGCAAATTCCTCCCCCAGCGGCGAACCGTAGAGGTTGGAGATATGCATCAGCGTCGCAGCCTGATCGGCAATGGTCTTCACCAGCTTGGGGTGGCCATGGCCCAGCAGATTGACGGCGATGCCGCTGGCGAAGTCGAGATAGCGCTCGCCGCGCTCCCCGATCAGGTAGCAGCCCTCGCCTCGGACCGGACGCACATCGCACCGGGGGTAAACGGGCATGAGCGGCGTAATCGACATGTGCCTTCCCTTTCTGGGTTGATGCTGCGCGTCCGTGCGCATTGGATATAACGCAAAAAGGCGGCCCCCGCCGGGCCGCCCTTGTGCGAGTGCCGCCTATACAGGCCACCGGAAGGGGGTGCAACCCCGCAACCGGGCCAGTCGACAGCCTATGGACTGATCGCGCCGTGAGCGATCAGGGCTGGCCGATCTGGCTCCAGGCATCGGCAATCTCGCCGACCATGGCGCGGGCCTGCTCGACCGGCGCGGCATCATGCTCCTTGGCGCTGACCAGCAGCAGGCGGCGGGCCTCGCGATAGATGCGCGCCAGGCCGGTGGCAATGTCGCCGCCCTTGTCGAAGTCGAGGCTCGCTTCCAGCGCGAACAGAATCGACATGGCGCGCGCCTGCTTGTCGGACACCTTCAGCCGGTCGCCATTGCGTTCGGCCAGCGCCGTGGCATCGAGCGCGATCAGCAGTTCGTCGAACAGGATCTTGACCAGCGCGTGGGGCGTGGCGCCCTCGATCCGGCTGCCCGAATGCACCGCCGCATAGCGCCGTGCCGCTGCCGTACCCGCAAAGCTGTGATTATAGAACATGTTTCAAAGTCCCCGATTAACTGTCGCTCTTGTTCCAGGCATCGATCTGCTGCTGGAGATAGCTTTGGGTTGCGTTGAGCGCAGACAGCTTGGTCTGCATTGCCGAATAGATGGAAGTCAGGCGCGCCTCATAGTCGGCCATGTCCTCGTCCAGCTTTTCGAGCTGTTCGGTCAGGCTGTCGGCCAGCTTCTCATAACGGTCCTGCGCCGCCCTGATCGGGCCGTTGTCCAGCTCGATATTGTCGCGCACGCTGTCCATCAGGCCCGACAGGCCCAGATTATCGGCGGTCGACTTGGCGGGATTGAGCATCTTGGTGATGCCCGCCGGATCGGCGGCCAGCGCCTTGTCCAGCGTATCGGTGTTGAGTGTCAGCGTGCCGTCGCGGTTGGTCGCGATGCCGATATCGGCCAGCGTCTTGTAGCTGCCGATCGAGGCCAGCTGGGTCGATGTGATCTTCGACAGCTGCGACTTCATGTCGCGCACTGCCGACACACCGTTGAGGACGCCCGCGGTCGACGAATCCGTGCCGGTCGAGGTCGACGTGTTCAGCGCCTTCATCAGCGTATTATAGGCGTCGACAAATTCCTGCAGCAGATCCTTCATCGTCGCGGTCGGCTGCGTCATGGTCAGGTTGACCGTGCTGTTGACGTCCGCCGCGGTCAGTTCGATCCGCAGATAGGGGATCGCATCGTCGATGGTGTTGCTGGCATATTCATAGTCGGTGCCGTCGAGCGTGATCTTCGCATTGGCCGGGTCCGACGTCGAGGTCATCGCGCTGCTGTTGAGGCCGGCGAGAACGCTGGTCGAGCTGTCGGCCGAGCTGGTGATGGTGAAATCATTGGCCGCGCCGGTTTCGCCCTTGAACACCAGCCGCGTGCCCTGTGCATCGGTGACGACGCTCGCGGTCACGCCGATGTCGGCGGCGTTGATCGCCGAAGCCAGGCCGGAGAAACTGTTATTGCTCGAATCGACGGTGATCGTCGCGGTCTTGCCGCCCGCCGTCGTGATGGTGAGCGATCCGGTGCCGACCGCCGTGCTGCTGGTAGCGCCGCTGGTCGCGGCCGAGGCGAAGATGCGGGCGGTCGCCAGCGACTTCACCACCAGCTGCGCCGGCAGACCAGCCGGCGTGCCGCCGCTCAGCAGGCTGACCGACGCGATGTTGGTGTTGGTCGAATTGGGCGTGCCGGTATATTCGGCACCCGACAGGACGCTGGTCAGTGCATCAGCGAAGGTGTCGAGCGAACTGATGGCCGACGCCAGTGCCGAGATGCGGGCATTGTTGGTCGTCTGCTGGGTGGTGATCGCGGACTGGCGCGGGTCACGGGTCGCGCTGACCAGGCTGGTGACGAGCGCGCTCGTGTCGATGCCCGAATTGGCACCCAGCGCCGACAGGATGCTGCTCCCTACCGATGTCGTCGTCGTTGCCATGGGCCGTCCTTTCAAATGAGAGAACGGCCGTAGCGCGAAGATGTTTAGGAATGATTTTCAAGCTGATGGCAAAGCCCGCAAAAAAGCGGGCATGGCCGCGATCAGATCGCCGATGCGGACAGGATCTGGTCGACGGTCCCGCGCGCGACATGCGCCTGGGCCGCATAGGCATAGCTGGCCTGCTGGGCGATCCGCTTGGCCAGGTCGGCGGCCTGCTCCACCGCCTCGCGGGTGGCGGGCGGCAGCGGAATGTAGATGAAGGGCTGCGGCATCATCGCCTGGACCGCCGCCGATGCGCCATCGACCGACACATCCCCCTGCCCGGCGCGCATATCGGCCAGGATATCGGCGATCCGGGCATGGATGCGCGCATATTCGGCGGCGCCGGCGGCATCTTCGTCGACCGCAACGATATCGACTGCAAAACTCTCCTGCCTGCGCGCATCGCTGGCAGACATGTTGCCCTGCTCGGTCGCAGATTCCGTCGCTGAAACCGGCTGAACGGCCGCAGCCGGCACCGGCGCGCGAACGACGCTCCGATCCACTGGCGAAATCTCGCTACGCGAAAAATACTCGTTCATGACGCACCATCCTAATGCGTCCCCGTAAACAGAATACGGACAAGCGTGGCTAAACCTTAATTCACCATCGCCCTATTTCTTCGATCAACTGCCAAGTATCAGCAAATTCTCTACAATTTCTTTCCATCCGGATCGAAACGCAGATCTTCGGGTACGGTAATGAATGGACGGTCCATTTCCGTCGCCATCTTGTTCTCGACCCGGAAGACGAAGGCCAGCACCGTCGCCACCGCCATGTAGAGGCCTTCATTGACGATTTCGCCAGCGCGCGAGGTGAAGTAGATCGCGCGCGCCAGTTCGGGATATTGCAGCACCGACACGCCATGATCCTCGGCCAGTTCACGGATCGAGGCCGCGATCGCGTCACAGCCGCGCGCGACCACGACCGGCGCGGCATCCACGCCGGGTCGATAGCGCAGCGCCACCGCGAAATGGGTCGGGTTGGTGATGATGACGCTGGCCTCTGCCACCGCCTGGCGGGTCGATCCGTTCAGCACCTCGAACTGGCGCCGGCGGATCTGGCCCTTGAGTTCGGGCGAGCCTTCGCTTTCCTTATGCTCGTCCTTGATGTCCTGCTTGCTCATGCCCAGCCGCTTGCCGCGCTGGAAAATCTGCATGGGCACGTCGATGCCGGCGATCACGAACAGCCCGCCCGCCATCACCAGGCAAACCAGGATGAACATGTTGCCAAGGTCGCTGATCGCATTGCCGACCCCCGCCTTGCCCAGGCCGATGATCGCGGTCAGCCGGTCCCAGATCATCCAGAAGCCGACCGCGCCCAGCAGCCCCACCTTGGCGATCGACTTGACCAGTTCGATCAGCCCCTGTGCGCCGAACATGCGCTTGAGGCCAGAAGCCGGGTTCATCTTCGACGCCTTGGGCGCGAAGGCGCCGGGACGAAAGCCCAGCGAACCGAGCAGCGCCGGCGCCGCGATCGCGGCAAAGAAGGTCGCGAGCAATACGCCGCCCACCGGCAGCGCGATGTCCGCCAGCAGGTCGGTGCCACGCGTCACCGGCGAGAAGTTCACGATATCCTCGCGCCCGAAGCGCAGTGCGCGGGTCAGCATGCCCGACAGCGCGTCGATCAGGCCCGGCCCGGCAACCGCCAGCCAGCCGATGCCGGCCATCACCACCAGGGCCGTCCCCAGTTCGCGGGACTGGAGGATGTCGCCTTCCTTGGCGGCATCCTGCAATTTCTTCTGTGTCGGTTTTTCGGTCTTTTCGCCGCCCTCGGACCCGCCCGCCATGGCTCAGCGTCCTTCCGAGATGGCGCGGGCCTGTTCCAGCCCCGACTTGAGCGCGATGGTGATCCCCTCGCCCATCACCGGCACCGCCATCGCCAGCAGCACCAGCCCCGCCATCACCGCCATCGGCATGCCGACGGCGAACAGGTTGAGCGCGGGCGCGGTGCGCGCCAGCATGCCCATGACGATCTGCACCAGCACCAGCGCGAAGCCGACCGGCAGCGCGATCGTCACCCCGGCACCCAGCAGCGAGCCGCCAAACTGGATCATGTGCCAGACCGCATCATTGCTGAGCATCGCCGCGCCCGGCGGCAGCGCCTTGTAGCTCTGCACCACGAAGCTGACGAGCAGCAGATGGCCGTCCATCGCCAGCAGCAGGAAGGTCG
The DNA here is from genome assembly GCF_005281675.1 of Sphingobium sp. MP9-4. Lineage (NCBI taxonomy): Bacteria > Pseudomonadati > Pseudomonadota > Alphaproteobacteria > Sphingomonadales > Sphingobiaceae > Sphingobium > Sphingobium sp. MP9-4. The sequence goes on from NZ_LUFI01000060.1 coordinate 138,543, forward strand.
AGAGGATCGACAGGAACTGGCCGACCGCCTGCGTCCCCTGCCCCGATCCCGGATCGACCATCGCGGCAAAGCCCAGCCCCATGGTGTTGGCAATCGCCTCACCCGCGACGAAGGCGGCGGAATAGCCGATCTGCACGGCAAAACCCATGGCAAGGCCCGTCAGCACTTCGCCGGCGACCAGCATTACGCCTTCGAAACTGGCGACGCCGTCATGCGGCAACTGGATGGTGACGCTGTTGAGGGCGGCCATGCCAAGCGCGAGCGAGAGGATCAGGCGCAACTGAAGCGGCATCGCGGGCGCACCGAAGACGGGCGCGGCCAGAAAGGCCGCACCAGGGCGGATCATGGCGATCAGCCAGATCCACAATTGCGTCTCGACGCCTGCGAAGCCGGGTGCGATCATTGCAGCAGGTCCGGTATCCGCTCGAATATCTCGCGCGTGAAGTCAGCGATCAGCACCATGATCGATCCGCCGAACAGGGTCAGCATCGCACCCACGACCAGAATCTTGGGAATGAAGCTGAGCGTCTGTTCGTTGATCGACGTTGCGGCCTGGACCATGCCGATCAGCACGCCCGCGACCAGCGCCGGAATCAGGATCGGCGCCGTCGCCAGCGCCGTGATCCACAGCGCATGCTGTGCCAGGCCCATGAAGAAATCCGCATTCTCCATTGCCGCCCTCCTATGTCGCGAAGGAGCCGGCGAGCGACCCCATCGTCAGCGCCCAGCCATCGACCAGCACGAATAGCAACAGCTTGAAGGGCATGGAGATGATCGTGGGCGACAGCATCATCATGCCCAGCGCCATCAGGGTCGATGCGACGACCAGATCGATGATGAGGAAGGGCAGGAAGATCATGAAGCCGATCTGGAACGCGGTCTTCAACTCGCTGGTGACGAAGGCCGGCAGCAGGATCGTGAAGGGGATGTCGTCGGGCGTGCGGAAGGCCGGGGCCTCGGCCATGTTGGCGAACAGCTTGAGGTCGCTCTCGCGCGTCTGCTTGGCCATGAAGCCGTGCAGCACCTTGCCCGAACGGCCGACCGCTTCCTCGATCGATATCTGGCCCTTGCCATAGGGATCATAGGCCTGGCCGTTGATCTGGTCGATCACCGGTCGCATCACGAACAGCGACAGGAACAGGGCAAGCCCCACCAGCACCTGGTTGGGCGGCGTCTGTTGCAGGCCCAGCGCCTGGCGCAGCAGCGAGAGGACGATGATGATCCGAGTGAAGCTGGTCATCATGAGGATCAGCGACGGCAGGACCGACAGCAGGCTCATGAGGACGAGGATCTGCAGCGACAGCGACAGCGAGCGGCCGTCGCCCGAAATCTGACCCATCGCGCGGGTCAGCGCGCCGCCATTGTCGACCGGCGCCGGCGCGGCCGGCACCGCCTGCGCCAGCGCAGGATCGACCAGCATCAGCCCGGCGGTCAGCAGGATGCCGCCGACCAGCCAGTGACTAGCGCGCACGATAGGGGTCGCCTTCCGCGATCTTCTCGATCCGGCCACGGGTGACCGACAGCAGGATCTTCTTGCCCTCGAACTCGACCACGGCCAGCTTGCCGAACGTGCCCATCGGCAGCGCTTCCAGCAGCTTCAGCGACCGGTCATTCTGGCCGACCATCATGCCGGGCTGATATTTGCGCCACAGCCACAAGGCACCAAAGGCCATGCCGCCCACAAGCGGCAGCAGGATCAGCAATTTGACGAAATACCAGAACATGCACGCGCCCCGCGTTTAGGTTAATGCGTCATCCGATCCGCAAGAATGGGCCGCAAGGCAAGCGCAAAAGCACGGCCCTGCGATCAGCCGCGCCGTTCGACCCCGGCCATGCGGGTTTCGGTGGCGGCGATATCGACGATGCGGATGCCATAGCGGCCGTTCACCGTCACGACCTCGCCCTTCGCGATCAGCGCGCCATTGACCATGATGTCGAGCAGTTCGTCGGCCTGGCGATCCAGTTCCACGATGCTGCCTTCGGCCAGGTCCATCACTTCTGCCAGGCGCAGCGAGGTCGATCCGACCTCCACCGACATGCGCACCGGAATATCGGCCAGCAGCTTGAACTGGCGGTTGGCCGCCATGCGGCTGGCGCTGTCTTCCCCACGGGGATCCATCATCGGGGCGTCGCTCATATCACTCATTGTTCCGGTCCCTGTGCAATCTTTTCAATCTGGAAGGCGGCACGACCATCCTGTTCGCCGATCGTGCCGTGCGCGACGATCCTGTCGCCGACGATCAGCGGCAGACTGCGGCCGATCGTCACGGGTATGATGTCGCCGGCCTTGAGCTGCATCAGCTCCGCCAGCGAGAGATTGGGGCGGGCCAGCACGGTGCGGGCCGGCAGGCGGATGTCGCGCATGCGGCGCGCCACACGGGCCTGCCATACCGGATCAACATGCTCGTCGTCGCTTGCGACCTTGCTGCCCATCAGGGCCTCGACGCCGCGCAGCGCCGCCAGCGGGAAGACCATGTCGATCGACCATTCGCGATCCCGGTCCAGCCCGACGCGGAAGCGCTGCACCACCATCTGGTCGGCGGGCTGGGCAGCGGCGGCAAAGCCGATGCCGGTTTCACGCAGCAGCAGGCCGGGTTCCAGCGGCAGGACTTCGGACCAGCATTCGACCATGCGGGCCATGATGGTTTCCGACAGGCGGGCGATCAGCCGGTCTTCGGTCGGGGTAAATTCGCCGCGCGCGGGCAGCGCCCGGTTGCCAAGGCCGCCATAGAAGCAGTCGACCAGGGTCGAGATCATGGTGGCGTCCATGCACAGCAGCATCTGGCCCTTCAGGGGCAGCAGGCGATAGATGGACAGGCTGCAGAAATTGGGAGCGCCGGCCGACCAGGCGCCAAACTCCAAGACCCGCGCATCCTCTGCCGCGACATGCGGGCGGATGCCGGAAATGGGTTCGATCAGCGCACGGATACGCCGGCCGAGCTTTTCACCCAGCCGGTCGAGGCCCGACAGCATTACCGGAGCTTGCGCGTCTCCCCGCCCGAAGGCGAAGGATTGAACGTGATTCATGTCTGTCCCCTGCCCTCGGCCAGGGGACTTCCCAGCGTTCAGGCAGCGCTATTGAATAACGAAATTGGTAAAATAAACGTTATCGACACCGCCATAGCCGGTCTTCTGCTTGAGTACATCGTTGATGATGCCCCGGATTTTTCCTTGCAGCATGCGCTTGCCGTCGGGCGTGACCAGCTGCTCCTCGGGCTGTTCGGCGAGCATCATCAGCACCTGACTGCGAATCGCCATCTCGTGCATCTTGATCGCGGCGATCACGCGATAGTCATAATAGGTCGACACCGCGACGGTGATCTGGGCGAAGGCGTCGGTGTCCGTCATGTTCGACGTGAAGGGCGCCTGGAGCTGGAAATAGGTGGCCTGATAGGCGGTCGGATTGGCCGGCGCGGGCAGGTCGATGCCCTTGCCCGGCGCATGGGCGGCCGACGGGGCATGCCCCTCGCCACCGGCGCTCGCATGGCCGCCGCCTTCGCCACCACCACCGCCTTCACCGGCCCAGCCATGGGCGGTGGCGACAGCCTGCGCATCCTCGCCCGCCAGGACGAGCACGGGCTTGTTGGGATCTTCCTTGGGGCCCTCAGCCTTGGGGCTGAAGAAGCCGGCGGCATACAGGCCGCCCGCGGCGCCGGCACCGCCCACCACCATGGCGACGGCGACCAGCAGGATGAGCTTCATCCCCCCACCCTTCTTCTTCTTCTTCGCCTTGGGTTCATCGCTCATCGTTCACGTCCCCTGGAATATCCCGTCCCGGCCGTCAGGCGTAGCGCGCGCGGCGGACGTCACCGGCGCTATCGCCGGTGTCACCATGGTTAAGAACGGCCGGATCGCTCCCGGCTTTATGGCCAAGGCCATTATTTTCACGGCCCTGCCAGCGGCCCTGCGACGAGGATTGGCCCATCGACTGGCCCGCCATCTGGCCGGCACCTTGCCAGGCGCCCTGCTGTTGAGAGGCATTGCCCTGCTGGCCGTTCGACTGGCTGCCGGTCTGGCCATTGGCATCGGCCTTGGCCGCTTCGGCGACATGCGGCGCGCGCTCGATCTTCACCTCATGGATGCGCACGGCGGCAAGGCCCGCGTCCAGCTTCAGCCGGTCGCTATCCTGGCGCAGCGCCATTTCCGCCGCCTCGCTGGCAACGGTCAGGCTGACCGCCGCGCCATCGCCATCCTGGCGGATATCGACCTGGATCGGGCCAAGCTGGTCGGCGTTGATCTGGAACCGGCCCTGCGCGCCATTGGCCGACAGGCCAGCAATGTCGCGGGCCAGCCCGTCAATCCACTGTCCCGACACGCCCATATCGACCACCTGCTGGCCAAGGCTGGCCGACAGGTCGACCGTCGGCATCGCCGCCGGGGTAACCGAAGGGGTCTGAGGGGCTGCGGCCTGTGGCATGGACATGTCTGCACCACGATGGGGCGCGGCCGGGGTGGCGGCGACCAGCGGATCGACGGCCGTGGTCGCCTTGTCCGGCGTGCGATCGCTGACCGGCGCTGCCGCATCGGCGCTGTCGCGCACCGGCATCCCCCGGCGGTTCATATGGTCGCGCACCAGTTGCAGCAGCGACAGGGCCTCCGCCTTGGCCGGCTTGGCGGCCACGGGCGCGGCCGGGACGTCGGTGCCGGCGGATGCGATCTCGACATCGGCCTCTTCCGGGCTGCTGGTTACAGCCGCAGGCGCGGTCTTCTCGGTCGGTTTGACGGCCGCCACGACCATTTCGGCCGGCATGTCAGGGTTGACCTCCGGCGCCGCAGCGACGGCGGGCATGACCTGCTCGACCGGGCGCGGTGCCATCACGGGCTGTGGGGCGGCCTGGACCGGGGCCTGCACGACATTCGGGGCCGCGTTGACGGCTGGCGCAGGCTGGGCCGGGATCATCGCAGCGACCAGTTCGGGCATCATTTCAGGCGTCGTTGCAGGCGCCGCAACGGGCGTTGCAACGATCTGGTCATCCTGCCCATCCGCGCCGACCACCGGGGCCATCACCGCTTCCTGTCCCACGGCCGGTTTCGAAGGGGCCTGGGTTTGGGACAATGAAGGTGACAGCGAAGGAGACACGCTCAAAGGCATCTCCCGGGTCGGCGCGGATGGAGCCGAAGATGCGGGGGCATCGATCGGCGCCTGCGGCAAGGGGGGGAGTGCAGCAGGCAAGGAATGGGCAATCGGATCGGCGACAACTGGCGCATCGCTGTCGACGGGCGCATCGGCCGTCACTATGTCAGCTTCGCTGTCACCATCGGCGATGTCGTCGGCCTCGGGCGCGACCATCGCAGCCGGCAGAGGCTGCGGCGCGTGCGTCGGCACGGTCTTGATCGGCGCGTCGGCAAGGGCGAGCGCGATCGGGCCTTCGGCTTCCACCGGCAGCGGCGCGGCCATATCGGCAGTCGGAACCGGCGCCGGAGTGCGGATATCGGCAGGCGCAGGCGCGACCACCGGCGCCGGGGTCGGCAAGGGCAGCGGCAGGGCTTCAGCGTCAGCCTCGCCTTCGGGCAGGACGATCGGCGCGGGCTCGGCCGATACGGGCGCGATGGCCGCCTGATCCTGGACCGGCGCAGCGACGGGCAGGACCGGCTCGGCGACCGGCAATGCGGCCTCAATGATCGGCAACGCCGGTTCTGCGACCGGCTGGACCGGCATGGCCCGCTGGGTCAGGAATTCGGCGGTATCCGGCAGAGCCGGCGCCTCGATTGCTTCGGGCATCACGACCGGCGCATCGCCCTCGATCGTCGCTTCCGCCGGCAGGGCGGCCGCACCCACGGTCGTGGCAGGCGCAGCCGGCTGCGGCGCGCCATCGACATCGCTCAGCAGCGCGGCGAAGTCGGCCGCACCCTCGGCCACGGCCGAAGCAGCGGCCGTCGTCGCACCGGCCAGCGGTGTCGAGGAGAAGAGCAGCGATTTGAGGCTGGCGAGCATGGTCATGTCAATTGTCCCCCGTGCGCTGCATGCGGCGATAGCGCGGCAACGCGGCAAGCTTGTTCTCGCGCCATTCTTCCAGCGCGACGCGGGCCCGATCCTTCAGGCGCGCAGCAATTTCCTTCTCGCGGTTGGCCGCGATGCTGAGCCCTTCCTTCGCCTCCACCTTGCGGCGGGCGTCGTAGAGCGCGCCGTCAAGCTGGCGACCGGCCTGCTCCAGACGGCTGGCCAGTTCCTGCATCGAGGCGAAGGAGGCACCGGTAGCGCCGCCCTGAACGCCGAACAGCTCGCCCCGCACCCGACGCAGACGTTCGAGGTTGGTGGCAATCCCCTCCGCCTCGTCACGGGCGCGCGCGGTCTCGGCCATGGCCATGGCATGCTGGACATGGCGCACGCGCAGCACGCGATGACGGCGGGACACCAGCCCCTTCACGCGCCGAACTCCGCGATCAGCGCGTTGGCGCTGGTATCAAGGTCGATCCGGCTCTTCTGGTCCTGGCGGATGAAATTCAGGATTTCCTGGCGACGCTGCACCGCCTCGTCGATCACCGGATCATTGCCGGGGCGATAGGCGCCCATCAGGATGAGGTCGCGATTTTCCTCATAGGCAGCCCAGAGACGGCGATAGGCGGCAGCGGCCTGGCGATGCTCGTCGGGCACGACGTCGGCCATAACGCGCGACAGGGACTTGCCGATGTCGATCGCCGGGAAGATCGCCTGTTCCGACAGGCTGCGCGACAGCACGAAATGCCCGTCGACAATCGCGCGGGCAGCGTCGACGATTGGATCGTCGGTGTCGTCGCCATCAGCGAGAACGGTGTAGAGCGCGGTGATCGAGCCGCCGGTGCGGGCATCGACGCCGGCCCGTTCGACCAGACGCGGGATCAGCGCCAGCGCCGAGGGTGGATAGCCCTTCATCGCCGGTGGTTCGCCAAGCGCCAGGCCGATCTCGCGCTGGGCATGGGCGCAGCGGGTCAGGCTGTCGATCAGCAGCAGCACCTTCTTGCCGCGGGCGCGGAAATATTCGGCGATGGCGGTAGCGCGGGCGGCCGCGCGCAGGCGCAGCACCGGCGGATGGTCGGCCGGCACGGCCACCACGATGCTCTTGTGCATCGCGTGCTTGAGCTTGGTTTCGAGGAAGTCGCTGACCTCGCGGCCACGTTCGCCGATCAGGCCGGTGACGACGATATCGGCTTCCGCGCCGGCGATCATCTGGCCCATCAGCACCGACTTGCCGACGCCCGAACCGGCGATGATGGCGATACGCTGGCCGCGACCGGCGGTCAGCAGCGCGTTGACGGCGCGCACGCCAAGGTCGAACGGCTCGGTCACGCGGCCGCGATCGAGGACATTGCCCTTCACCCCGTTGAGCGGCCAGACGCCGCCGGCGATGATCGGCCCCTTGCGGTCGAGCGGCTGGCCCATGGCGTCGATGACGCGGCCGATCAGCCCCTCACCCACCTGCACCATATTGGCCTGGCTGTCGGGTTCGACACGAATGCCGTTTTCCAGCGGCGCGTCGGCATCGAGCGGCACCAACAAAGTGCGCTCACCACGAAAGCCAACGACTTCGGCGCGGCAGACCGACCCGTCGCTGGCAAGGACGCGGGCGCCCGAACCGATCGGACGGCGGAAGCCGGTGACTTCCAGCATGCCGGCATCATGGCTGACCAGACGGCCGACATGGCGCGGCTGGCGATTCTGGACCTGAAGATGCTCGAACAGGGTTTCGGCCTGCGCCAGCTCGGCGCGGATCATGCCTTACCCTCCATGTCATCCATCAGGGCACGCAGGCGCGCCAGACGAACGTCCGGGCCATCCTCGACCCAGCCATCGGCGGTTTCGAGGCGCACGCAGCCGCGCTGCATGCTCTTGTCCGACACCAGCGGCACGCCGATCTGCTCGCCTTCGAGCAGGGCTACGTCGTCAGGATGCAGATGCAGCGCGCTCTTGTCGCTGCTGTCATCGATGAAGGCGGCGACCGCTTCGCAGCGCTGGGTCAGCCGGTCGAGATCGATCTGCACTTCGCCGACAATCTGTTCGACCAGGCGGACGACCGTGGCCGACAACATGGTCGACAGGCTGCCGCTGGGTGCCGGCGCCAGCATTTCAAGCGCGGCGGTCAGGCGGTTGCGCGCCTCGATCTCGTTCGCCTGATCCTCACCGGCGGCGCGATAGCCTTCCTCGAACCCCTGCGAGAAGCCCGCCATATGGGCTTCGTCGATCGGATCGGTTTCCGGTTCGGCATGGATCGGCGCGCGGGCGGGCGCCGCGACGACGTCGCCGGGCAGCGCCGAATAGAGGCTGCGGAAGCCGTTGCTGGCCACCTGGCCAACGCCGATCATCGGCACGCTCGATACGTCGTGGCTGGCTTCGGCGGCCCAGATCTTAGACAAAGTCGTTCCCCTTGCCACCCAGCATGATGGTGCCGGCATCCGCCATGCGCCGGGCGGTGGCGATGATCAGCTTCTGCGCGTCGATGACTTCGGCCAGGCGGATCGGGCCGCGTTCCTCGATTTCGTCGGCGATCGCCTGCGCGGCGCGGGCCGACATGCAGCTGAAGATCTTCGCCTTGAGCATGTCGTTCGCGCCCTTGAGCGCCACGACCAGCACCTGGCTGTCGACGGTGCGCATCAGCGTGCCCAGATTCTTGTCATCCATGTCGATCAGATTATCGAAGACGAACATTTCCTCTTCGATGGTCTGGGCGATCATCTTGTCGCGCTTGGCGACGGCCTTCATGATCCGCTGCTCATTGTCCTTGCGGACATTGTTCATGATCGCAGCCGCTTCGACCGTGCCGCCGCGCTGCGACGCCGCACCCTGCTTGTTCACCGGACCGCGCAGCAGCAACTGCTCCAGATCGTCCAGCGCCTCGTTCGACACCGGGCCGAGCGTGGCGATGCGATAGACGATCTCTTCCTGATATTCGGTCGGCAGCAGTTGCAGCACGTCGGCGGCAACCGGCGCTTCCAGATGCGCCAGCACGATCGCCATGATCTGCGGATGCTCCATCTCGATCAGGACGGCGATTTCCTTGGCGTCCATCCACTTCAGCATTTCCAGCTGGGTGGAGCGGGTCGGCGGGGTGATGCGGGCCAAGATGGTTTCGGCCCGTTCCTCGCCCAGCGCCTTGGTCATCGCGCCGCGGATATGGCGGGTCGCGCCATAGCCGATGGTGGTGCGCTTCTTGGCCTTGGTGACGAAATGGTCGAGCGCCTCGTTCACTTCCTCCGGATCGACATCCTGCACGTCATACATGGCGTAGCCGAGCTGACGGACTTCTTCGGGCTCCAGGCGCGACAGGATCTGGGCGGCCTCATCCTCATCGAACAGCATCAGCAGGACGGCGGCGGCGGCGCTGCCCTTGAGCGCCTCGGGACGGCCGGGGACGATCTCAGGCATTTTCCTTCTTCCCTTCCTTCAGAAGGTCGCGGACCACCAGGGCGGCGCGATCGGGATCCTGCTTCACGAAATTGCGGATCAGGTCGGCGCGCTGGGCATAGTCATAGGTGGACGAGATCATGTCGAGCGTCACCGGACGGCTGGGATCGGGATTTTCGGTCGCCTGCTTGGTCAGTTCGCCCGAGATTTCGCGACCCAGGCGCTGACCGGCTTCAGCGGTCTCCACGACCTTCGCTTCCTGGGCGGCGGCGCGGCGCTTGAGCAGCGGGCGACCGATGCCGAAGATCACCAGCAGCGCGACCAGCAGGGCCGAGACATTGCGGATCAGCGGCGACATCCAGTCGGCCTCATACCAGGGGGCCTTGACCTCTTCGGCCTTGGCGAAGCTGCGGGCCGACAGGGCGACGACGTCGCCACGGGCCTGATCGAAGCCGACGGCACCCTTCACCAGCGCTTCCAGCGCGGCGATTTCCTGGGCGGAGCGCGGCTTGCCGTCGGCGCCGGTGTCGAGCGCCACGGCGACCGACAGGCGCTTGACCGTGCCGACCGCATCCTTGGTGACCGACACTTCACGGCCCAGCTCGAAGCTGCGGTTGAAGGTTTCCTCGGTCTTCATCGGCGGCAGGCCCGGCGTGGCCGGCTGCTGCTGTTCGGCCGTCTGGCCCTGCGTCACGGCCTGGCCGTTCGGGTTGGTCTGGGTCACGGTCGGGTTGACCGGCGCCTGGTTGCTGAGCGCGCCGGGGATGCCCGAAGCCTCGCCAGCCTTCTGGCCCCGCTCGTCCGACGACCAGCTACCCTGCTCGGCACGCAGGCGCGCCTCGTCCTGGGGGAAGCTTTCGCGGGTCGCCTGGCGTTCGGCGAAATTCAGTTCGGCATGGACCTCGGCCGAGAATTTGCCGTCGCCCAGGATCGGGGTCAGCAGCGCGACGACCGACTGGCGATAGCGATCCTCGATCCGGGTCTGGATGGCGAGCTGGCGATCGTCGGCGGCATTGCCGTCATTATTGCTGAGCAGGCGGCCATTCTGGTCGACGACCGAAATATCTTCCGGGTTCAGTTCCGGGATCGACGAGGCGACGAGATGGACGATGGCGCTGACCTGCGCATCGGTGAGCGTGCGGCCCTGCGACAGACGCAGCATCACTGAGGCAGACGGCTTGGTGCGTTCGCGCAGGAAGACGCTGGGCGCTTCGACCGCGAGATGAACCTTGGCGCTTTCGACGCTGTCGATCGCCTCGATCGTGCGGGCGAGATCGGTCTCGCGGGCGCCGCGCAGCTTCTCATTCTCGACCGCGCGGCTGGCGCCCATCGGCAGGCTGTCGATCATGCTGTTGCCGTCGGGCGCGCTCTTGGGCAGGCCCTGGGCGGCGAGCATCATCTTCGCCTTGAAATAATCGCCTTCGCCAACGGTCATGCCGCCAGCATTGTCGAAGTCATATTTGATGCCATTCTGGTCCAGCACCTGGGCGACGGCGGACTTGTCGCCATCGGGCAGGCCGCGGAACAGGTCGCGCTGCGGCGGTTCGCGCAGGGCCAGCCAGGCAGCGCCGGCCACCGCGACGGTGCCGAGCAGGCCGAGCAGCGGCAGGCTCTTGGCCACGGCCGGCTGCTTGATGAAGCCGGCGAAGCGCGCCTTGAGCGCATCCACGCCCTTGGCATTGCCGAAGCTGGCACCGGTGACGGCCGGGAGGGCCGGGGCAGCGGCCGAGCCGCCATCGATGGTGAGTGCGTTCTCGCTCATGGGTTAGACCGGCATGCTCATGATGTCCTTGTAGGCGGACAGGAGTTTGTTGCGGACCTGGAGGGTCGCCTCGAAGCTGACCGATGCCTGCTGCTTGGCCAGCATGACCGCAGCGATATCGGTGGTTTCGCCCCGCTCGAACGCCGAGGCGGCATCGCCAGCCTGGGTCTGCAAGCCGTTGACCTGCTGGAGCGCGTTGTTGAGCGCGTCGGTGAAGCCGCCCGGCGCAGTGCCCTGGGTGGCGCCGGCGCCACCGGTCGAACCGACATTGCCGGTCGAGGCGACGTCGCGCAGCGCGGCGTTCTTCTGCAGGATGGCATTGCGCATCGCCATCACGCTGTCGGTGGGAGAGATACCGGTCATGCCCTAACCCTCCTTAAGCCGCAGCCAGCTCACGCATCTCGGCGAGCCGATAGCGCAGCGTGCGTTCGGAAATGCCCAGCTTGCGGGCGGCGGCGGCGCGATGGCCATCGGTCTCGCGCAGGGCGGTGCGGATCGCTTCCAGCTTGGAATGATGGGCGACGTCGCGCAGGCGGATCGGTTCGGCCGGTGCGGCAGCGACTGCGGCGACCGGCGCGGCCGAAACGATACGCAGCGGCTGCGGCGCGCCCGCGACATGCAGGTCGTCGGCTTCGATACGCTCGCCGTCGCGCAGCACCAGCGCGCGCTGCAGCACATTGCCCAGTTCGCGGGCATTGCCCTGCCAGCGATGAGCGGCCAGCTTGTCGAGTGCGGCGGCGGTCGGCCAGACAAAGCCGTCCTTGCCGGCATCCTGGTGGCGCAGCAGCATGGCGGCGGCGATCGCGGCGATGTCGCCGGGACGTTCGGCCAGCGGGCGCAGTTCCAGCGCCATGACATTGAGGCGCCAGTAAAGGTCTTCGCGGAAGCGGCCGGCGGCGACTTCGTCGGCCAGGTTGCGGTTGCAGGCGGCGACGATGCGGACATTGACCGGCACCGGATGAGTGGCGCCAACCGGTAGCACTTCGCCTTCCTGGAGGGCACGCAGCAGCTTGGCCTGGAGCGCGAGGGGCAGCTCGGCGATTTCGTCGAGGAACAGAGTGCCGCCGTCAGCGGCCAGGAACAGGCCGTCCGAGGCATTGGATGCGCCGGTGAAGCTGCCCTTCTTGTGACCGAACAGCATGGCTTCCATCATGGTTTCGGGCAGCGCGGCGCAGTTGACGGCGATGAAGTCATGGGTGACCCGGCCGGACTGGGTATGAAGGAAGCGCGCCATGCCTTCCTTGCCGGTGCCGGTATCGCCCTGGATCAGGACGGTGGCCTCGCTGCGGGCCACGCGGCCGGCGAGCGTCATCAGGCGGGCACTGGCGGCATCGCCAACCGCCGGGACCGAAGTCGGGCGGGCCAGTTCGGCGATCAGCGCAAAGGCAAAGCCCATGTCTTCGAGGCCAAAGGCGACGCGGGCGGGCAGGCCATTGGCCGCCGGCACCAGCGACGGCTTGCCGTCGACCATGTTGATGAGGATATCGCGATGGGTGGCATGGCCGATCTCGGTCGCGAGAAGGACGCGGCGGCTATCCCGCTCACGCGGGCTCTGCGCATCCACGATCCGCACCGTGTACAAGGCATTTTCGAGCCAGTGCTGCAAGCCCGGAACGAGCGCGCAGACCCCACGGCTCACGTCAAGCGATGACATGAACTGTCCCCAGTGTCTTGGCAGGTTTGTGCCCCCGCACGCCCCTACCCCCTTCGATGACTTAAATTTACGCCAGCGTGGTTATTAGATGGTTAACGCGGCCATTAACTTGCCGGTGACCGGCAATTTTTTTCCGCTCCGCCGGCAGAAAAATCGCACTCTATATATACGCGCACGCGTAGAGGGCTGTTTTTCCGTCTTTTTCCAGAAAAATCGCATCAGCCCCTAAAAGCTTTTCGCGGCCCGCCGTTATCCCCTTTCGAGGCCGCAAGCGTCAGACGACAGCGACCTGATGAACGGAAAGGGAATATCATGACTGTTATCGGAACCAACTCGTCGGCGCTGCGGGCCACCAATGCTTCGGCCGCCGCCAGCAAGGCTCTGTCCACCGCCATGGAGCGCCTGTCGACCGGCAAGCGCATCAACTCGGCCAAGGACGACGCCGCCGGCCTCGCCATCGCCTCGACCATGACCTCGCAGATCCGCGGCATGACCCAGGGCGTGCGCAACGCCAATGACGGCATTTCGCTGGCCCAGACGGCGGAAGGCGCGCTGAGTGAAATCGGCAACATGGTTCAGCGCATGCGTGAACTGACCGTTCAGGGTCTGAACGGCACCAATGACGACAAGGCGAAGGCTAACATCCAGTCTGAACTGGATCAGCTTGCCGGTCAGATCACCGACACGCTGAAGAACACCGAATTCAACGGCACCAAGCTGTTCGACGGTTCGAAGGCGTCCGTCACGATCCAGGCCGGCGCCAACGCATCCGACTCGATCGATCTGGCGCTGGGCGAGCTGGTCGACGACACCGACCTGGCCAAGCTGGTCGACTTCGACACCGGCAAGGCTGCCTTCTCGCTGGTTGCCAAGGCTGCTGACGACAACGGCACGCCCGGCGACACCAGCGATGATACCCCCGCCGTCGCGGCCGTCACCGACGCAATCCTCGCGGACTTCGACACCGGCCTTCAGAAGCTGGCGAACAATCGCGCCGATCTGGGTGCCGTGCAGAACCGCCTGGAATCGACGGTCAACAATCTGACCAACAACATCACCAACCTGACCGACGCCAAGAGCCGCATCGAAGACGCCGACTTCTCGACCGAGACCACGGCGCTCGCCAAGGCCCAGATCCTGAGCCAGGCATCGACCGCGATGCTGGCCCAGGCCAATCAGAGCCAGCAGAACGTCATGAAGCTGATCCAGTAATCCGGATCAGACACCGAAAATGACGGGTTGAGGTATTGGTCACCGGCAACCCGCCATGTCACCCCCGGCACATCAACAGTCCCCACCGTGCCGGGGGTAACACCTTCGATCAAACGGCCAAATTCGAAGCCTCCGTCCCCCCGGGCGGGGGCTTCATCGCGTTTGATTACAGGCACATCTTGCAATGGCGCGATCAGCACCCATGATGGACGCATGACCATGATCGACCGGCGCGCCTTGATCGCTGCTTCGGGCGCAGCGCTGCTGCTCCCCCGCCCTGCCCTTTCCCAAGCCAGAAACGACCGTTTCTCGTTGGACGGCATCATCGCCATGGCGCAGAAGCTGGCGCGTGCGCCCTTTGCCGAAACCCCGCCCAATCCGGTCGCCGCCAAGGTCGGTTATGACCAGATGCACCAGGCGCGGTTCCGCGACGAGAAGACGATCTGGGGCGACCTGCCCGGCGACACCGGCGTCCGCCTGTTCCCGCTGAGCGGCACGGCCCAGCAACCGGTGCAGATCGCGCTGGTGGACAAGGGCGTGGCGACGCCTCTGCGTTATGATCCCACCATGTTCGAGACGCCGGACGGCAATGCCGTCGCGGACCTTGGCCCGGACGCTGGCTATGCCGGCTTCCGCATCATGAATGCCAAGCGCGACGGCGACTGGCTGTCCTTCCTGGGTGCCAGCTATTTCCGCGCGCCCGGCCCGACCAAGCAGTTCGGCCTGTCCGCCCGCGCGATCGCGATCAACACCAGCATTCCGGGCAAGGAGGAATTCCCCCGCTTCACCCATTTCTGGCTGGAGCGGACCGGCGATAGCAGCGTCACCGTCTATGCCCTGCTGGACGGGGCGTCGATCACCGGCGCGTTCCGCTTCGTCAACCAGCTTGGCCCCAAGGGGGTGACGCAGGACGTGACCGCCGCCCTCTTCCCGCGCCGGCCGATCCCCGAACTGGGGCTGATGGCGATGACCAGCATGTTCTGGTATGACGAGGCGCACCGGACCAAGGGCACCGACTGGCGCCCGGAAATCCATGATTCCGACCTGCTCTCCATCGCCAGTGCCGATGGCAGCGCGCAGGCCCGGCCGCTGGTGAACCCGTCCGTCCCGCGCGTCGATGGCTTTGCCGAGACCAGCCCCAAGGGCTTTGGCCTGTTGCAGCGCGACCGCAATTTCGACCATTATCAGGATGACGGCGTCTATTATGACCGTCGCCCCTCGCTATGGGCGACGCCGTCTGCGCCGCTGGGTGCGGGGCAGGTGCGGCTCTACACCTTCCCGACCGACAGCGAATATACCGACAATGTCTGCGCTTATTGGACGCCGGCCAAGGCCGCGCGTCCCGGCAGCCGGATCGATGCCGCCTATCGCCTGGACTGGACCGCGGACCGGGCACCCGCCGGCAGCAATCTGGCGATCGTGCAGGCGGTCTGGCGCGGTCGTGGTGACGAAGCCGGGGTCGAGCGACTGGTGATCGACTTTGCCGGCCTGCCCGCCGATGCGAAGCCCGAACTGTGGACCGACATCGGCAATGGCACCATCGTCAAGAAGGGCGGATATCCGGTGCTGGGCCAGGCGGGATTGTATCGCGTGGCAATCGACATCCGCAAATCGGGCGACAGGGCGGCGGATATCCGGGTCCAACTTCGCTCTGGCAATCGCGCGTTCAGTGAATATGTGCATTATCCGATAGGCGCATGAAGGGAACCACGCGGGTAGCGAAAGGTTCTAGCGCTCGGGTTAACCAGGAATGGGTCTGACATGACATCGACAGGAGGCACGAACGTGGCCGATGGGGCCACGGGGTCGCAAGCGCTTGTCCGGGCGTTCGAAAGCGTGCCGGCAGAGGCGCCGCTTGCCATGCCGGTGCAGGATTTCGCGACCGCGCCGGGTCGGATCCATCGGCCGCTGAACATCGACCTGTGGGCCCGTCGGCTGCTGGTCGTGCTGCTGGCACTGCTGCCCGCCGCGCTTGCCGCACACGAGATGCGCCGGTCGATCGGCCTGGACGGCATTTCCTTCTGGGAGGGCGTCTATCTTGCCCTGTTCATCCCGCTCTTTGCCTGGATCGCCTTTGGCTTTGCCACTGCCGCGATCGGCTTCCTGTTGCTGACGGTCGGCAAGGGCAAGGGCGTTCGCCCCTATATCCCGCGCGACCGCACGCCGCTCAAGGCGCGTACCGCGATCCTGCTGCCGGTCTGCAACGAGGATTTCCTGGGCGTGCTCGGCCGCCTGTCGATCATGGAACGATCGCTGTCGCAGGTAATGGGTGGCGAGCGCTTCGAATTCTTCATCCTGTCGGATTCCAACCCGGAAAATGGCGAGACCGAGCGCAAGGCCTATCTGGAAATGCGCAAGGCCTTCTCGCGCCCGGTCCATTATCGCCGTCGCGCCCGCAATATCGGTCGCAAGCCGGGCAATATCGAGGAGTGGGTGACCCGTTTCGGCGGCGCATATGACCATATGATCGTGCTGGATGCCGACAGCGTGATGAGCGGCCAGACCATGGCGCGCCTGTCGGTCGACATGGAACGTCACCCGCATCTGGGCCTTATCCAGACCGTCCCGACGGTGATGGGCGCCGCCACGCTGTTCGCCCGCTGGCAGCAATTTGCCAGCCGCCTGTTCGGGCCGATCTCGGCCGCCGGCATGATCTGGTGGGCCGGGTCCGAAGGCATGTTCTGGGGCCATAATGCGATCGTCCGGGTGCGCGCCTTCGCCGAAAGCTGCGGCCTGCCCGAACTGCCGGGGCGTGCGCCCTTTGGCGGCCATATATTGAGCCATGACATGCTGGAAGCAGCGCTACTGCGCCGGCGCGGCTGGGACGTCCACATGGTCACCGCCGACGACAGTTTCGAGGAATTTCCGCCGGCCATGCCCGACCTGTTCACCCGCGATCGTCGCTGGTGCCAGGGCAATATCCAGCATGTCCCGCTGCTGGCGAAGATCAAGGGGCTGCACCCGGTCAGCCGGTTCCAGCTGTTCGTCGGCGCATCGGCCTATTGCACCTCGCCGCTATGGCTGGCGATGATGCTGGTGGTTCTAGGCGGCGTCGCCACCGGCGTCTGGCCGCCGGCCGCCGTGCTGCCATCCAGCACGCTGCTGACGGTGACCGCGGTGCTGCTGTTCGGTCCCAAGATATTGGCGATCGGCTGGGCCATGGCCGACCCGTCGCGGCGGATCGGCTTTGGCGGCGCAGTGCGGATGACGCGCGGCGTGATTGCCGACATCCTCCTGTCGATCCTGATGGCGCCGGTCGCGATGCTGACCCAGACGATCAACCTGTTTTCCATCCTGATGGGCCGCAAGGCGAGCTGGAACGGCCAGACCCGCGACCGCGACGGCATGGCGATCCTGGGCGCGATCTGGCTGTTCAAATGGCATATCTTGCTGGGCGTCGGCCTGGCCGTGCTGGCGGTGCGCGCCAATGCGATCGGCTGGATGAGCCCGGTGCTGGCCGGCCTGTTCGCCGCGCCCATTCTGGCCGCCCTGACTGCGCGCAAGGATCTGGGCCAGCGGGCGGAAAATAGCGGCCTGTTCCAGGTGCCCGAACCGTGGTGGCGGACACAGAATTACCGGCCGCTGCGTTTCCGCTGGCCGGTTCCGGGTCGCAAGGCATCGGTGTCGCGCCCCGCCAACGACGGTTGACGGGCGCGCGGACCGGTCAGTTCCAGTCGCTGAGCTTCCCGCGCAGCTTGTCGAGCGCGGACTTCTTGATCTGGCACACGCGCGCCGCGCCGATGTCCAGCGTCTGGCCGATTTCCTCCAGATTGAGTTCCTCGACGAAATAGAGTTGCAGCACCAGTGCCTCGCGCTCGGGCAGTTCGCCGATGCATTTGGCGAGCGCGCCCTTGAGCGATTCCCGCTCCATGATGTCGTCGGCGCGATCCTCGACATCGGCGAACCACATGGACTGGTCGGAATAGACCTCATCCATGCTGGTGTGCTGGACCATCTCGGCGCCATCGGCCGCCTCGCGATAGTCGGCGGCATCCATGCCCAGTTCAGCGGCCATTTCCGCTTCCAGCGGCGTCCGGCCTAGCTTCTGTTCCAGCTTCGCGCGGGTGGCGGCCAGCTTCTTGCGGGTCGCCATGGCGGAGCGGCACAGGGTCGAATGGCGCCGCAGATGATCGATCATCGCGCCGCGCACGCGCAGTTGCGCATAGGAGGCAAAGCCCAGGCCTCGATCCTCGAAGCTGTTGGCAGATTCCACCAGCGCAACCATGCCGATCTGCAGCAGATCCTCCACCTCGATCGCGCTGGAGACGCGGCCATGGACATGCCAGGCGATCTTACGCACCAGCGGCATGTAGCGGCGCGCCAGCTGTTCAGGGGAATTGGCAAGCCCTGCCCGTCCATAGGTGAGGACATCCGAGCCTGCAGCGACCTTATTCATATACATTGGTCAGTCTCCTCAGGCGACGCGTTCACGCGGCAGCGGGTCGTGCCGGGGCGTGGGACGCTGCTCGCCACCGACGACGGCGACAACCTCGACACCCTTGCCGTCCGGGATTTCCAGGAAGGACAGCACCGGGGTCTCGGGCAGATGGGGTTTGAACAGCCGGGCAAGCGCGCGGCGCGCGACCGGCGAGGTGACGATGGCGAAATTGCGCGCCTGGCCCAGCATCGGCCGGGCGGCATGCACGACCGATTCGACGATGCGATTGCCCAGGCTCGGCTCGATCGGATGCTTGGCGTCGCCCGCAACCCGCATCGCCTGCGCCAGCATCGCTTCCAGATCGCCGTCGAGGGTGATGACCGGCAGCGGCATCTTCACCGGGACAAGGCCCTGGATGATGAGCGCGCCGATGCGCTGGCGCACCGCTTCGACAAGCTGTTCGTGGTTCATGTCCGGGCGGGCCGCGTCGACCATCGCCTCGCAGATGCGGCGGAAGTCCTTGAGCGCGATCCCTTCCGACAGCAGCGCGCGGCACAGCGCGGAAATCTGCGTCAGGCTGAGCGTGCCGGGGGTCAGGCCGTCGACCAGCTGCGGCGCGACATCCTTGAGATTGTCGAGCAGCTTGCGGGCTTCGTCCAGACCAAACATCTCGGCCGCGTTCATCGCGATCAGCTGGTTGAGATGGGTGGCGACCACCGTCGGCGGATCGACCACGGTATAGCCGGCGACCACCGCCTCGCTGCGCTTGGCCGGCGAAATCCAGACGGCGTCGAGGCCGAAGGTCGGATCCTTGGCCGGGCGACCAGCGACCGTGCCTTCCAGCATACCGCTGTCCAGCGCCAGCAGATCGTCGGGCCAGATATCATCCTCGCCCACGACGACGCCAGCGATGGTGATGCGATACTGATTGGGCTCGAGCGCCAGATTGTCCTTCACGCGGACCATCGGCACGACAAAGCCCAGTTCCTTCGACAACTGGCGACGAATGCCGGTGATGCGGGCCATCAGCGGCGCGCCCTTGCGCTCATCAACCAGGCCAATCAGGCCATAGCCGATCTCCAGCCCCAGGATCGCGCCATCGGACACGTCGTTCCATTCGATGATGGCCGGGTTGGGCGGCGGCGCGACCGGTTCGGGTTCGGCGGCCTTGCGCTGACCCGCCTTGCGCAGCTGCCAGGCGATGCCGCCGGCGATGGCGGCGGCCGTCAGGATGATGAGGTGCGGCATGCCCGGCAGAATGCCCAGGAAGCCAAGGATCGCGGCCACGGGCACCCAGGCCTTGCCGGTGCCGAACTGGCCGGCGACCTGCGCCGAAAGATCCTGTTCGGACTTGACGCGGGTCACGATCGAGGCGGCGGCGATCGACAGCAGCAGCGCCGGGATCTGCGCGACCAGCGCGTCACCGATGGCGAGCAGGATATAGGTCTGGGCCGCATCGCCCATCGCCAGGCCATGGCTGACCACGCCCAGGATGATGCCGCCGATGATGTTGATCGCCAGGATCAGGATGCCGGCGATCGCGTCGCCCTTCACGAACTTGGACGCACCGTCCATCGAACCGTAGAAATCCGCCTCGGTCGCGACTTCGGCACGGCGCAGCTTGGCTTCTTCCGGCGTCATCAGGCCGGCATTGAGGTCGGCGTCGATCGCCATCTGCTTGCCCGGCAGGGCATCCAGGGTGAAACGCGCCGACACTTCCGACACGCGGCCCGCGCCCTTGGTGATGACCACCAGGTTGATGATCATCAGGATCGCAAAGACGAAGATGCCGACGACATAATCGCCGCCGATCAGGAAGTGGCCGAATGCCTCGATCACCTGGCCGGCCGCGTCCGATCCCTCATGGCCGGACACCAGCACGACGCGGGTCGAGGCGACGTTGAGCGCCAGGCGCAGCAGGGTCGCGAACAGCAGCACCGTCGGGAAGCTGGAAAAGTCGAGCGGCTTGGCGGCGTTCAGCGCCACCATCAGCACGGCAAGGCTGATCATGATGTTGGTGATGAAGCCGATGTCCAGCATCACCGCCGGCACCGGCACCATCATGAACAGCACGACCATCAGCGTGGCGAACGGCAACACCGCCCCCTTGGCGGCGCTCATCCAGATCTTCGCTTTGACTTGGGTGGGAGTCATGAGAGGCCGTTACCTTCCGAGGGTGGCGAGCATGAGATAGGCGAGACGCGCGGTCTGCGGTTCCGGGCGGACGGTGACGTCGGCCTGGGTCGCAAGGCGCTGGGTTTCGATCCGCACATAATCGGCGGGGGCGACGGTCTTCGCGCCGCTGGGCAGCCCAGTTGCGCCAGAAGCGTCGGCATATTGGACATTGCCGGTGCCGATCGAATCGACACCCTTTTGCAGCTTGCTGGCGAAGCGATCGCGAATATCGGCGAAGCTGCGGGCATTGCCCTGCTTGTCATAGAAGATCGAGCGATTGGCGCGGGCCGCCGCCGGGAAGATCGAGGCGGCCGTTGCGCCAGGCGCGCGATCATTCATCGACAGGAATTTGGACGCACCACCCACGCCCAGGAAATGGGCGAGGTAGAGATCGACCGGCTCGGCCTCACGACCCAGGCGGCTTTCCAGATAGGCCTTGTTGTCGGCGGCATGTTCCGCCGCCATGACGGAGGCGGTCTCGGGGTGCTTGCGCAGGTCCAGGATCTGCTGGCGCAGATCAGGGTCCGACACATAATAGCGGCCATTGCTGCCCTTGCTGATCGCGTCAGCCGCCCAGCCCAGTCCATATTCGGCGCCATGCTTGTCGACGACGGCGAGCCAGCTCTGGTCGACGAACTGATAGAGACCGGTGGCGGAAGAGGTGGCGGCACGGGCGCTGGGGTTCAGGCTGGATTCGATCTTGGCCTGACCAAGCAGGTAGGAGAAGTCCACGCCGGTACGACGGCTCGCCATCGCAATCGCGTTGGTGACGCGATTACCGGCCGAAGCTCCCGTTGCTGAAATGTCTGCAAGTGCCGACACTGACCCACAATCCCCATTTGGTACCGTGGGCTATTAGAGCAATGCTTGTGCCAAGATTTGGTTAACGCGGTTAAACAAGATTCTGCGTAAAACGAAAAACGGCGCCGATTGGCGCCGCTTTAGCCCGAAAGCAAAATTTATTTTTGTCAGCGCCGACCGTAGGTGAGCGGCGCATTGCGAGCGCCGTTGGAGGTCAGGATCGCGAGTCGCTGGCTGGTATAGTCCGCCAGCACATTGGTGCGCACGCGCGCCGCTTCGATCAGCGGCAGGAGCCGGTTGAGCCGTTCGACCACATCGGGTTCGGAACGCCAGGCGCCGATCGCACGGGCGGCCGCCGCCGCCGTGCTGACCCTGGTGCTGGCAGCTTCGATCGCGGCCGCATCATTGCCGTCCAGCGCAGCGCGCAGGTCGTCAAATGCGGCGAAGAGACCATCCAATGCAGCAAGGCCGAGGGGCATGAAGGAATGTCCTGTTTAGGCGGGAAGATCGAGCGCCATCATCCGGTCGGCGATCACCGACGGGTTGACGGGATAATTGCCCGAAGCGATCGCGGCCTTGATGGCAGCGATGCGGTCCATGTCGACAGGCGCGCCTTCGGCCGCCATGCGCGCCGCGGGGCTGGCCGACGTCGATGCCGACGCGGTGGTGCCGGTCGATCCGGTTGCCGATGCGACGCGGGTCCTGCCCCCTTCGCGCAAGCGGTTTGCCTCGATTGCCGAACTGATGCTCTGGCCGACTGAGTTGATCATTGGTTCATTCCTTCACTCGTCCCTTGAACGCTATAACGGACAAGTTCAAAAATTATTAAATCCCGGAATGCGCACTACGCCCAGGTCCACGATCTGGGCAAGTACAGGCGATGACTTCTTGTCTTCGCGCACGCGAATCGTCTCGCCAATTGCGCCATCTTCATCGGCGATCATCATGCGCGAGACGCTGAAACTGGCATTGCCGGCCATGAGCTGGACCGGATCGCCGCGTTTGACGACCGATTCCTTGGCGACCGGCCGCGCGGCCGGGGCATAACGGCCGACCGGGCCGGAGGCAGCAGCGGCGGCCCCCGCGACCAGCGGCACGCGAATGCGCCAGCCCAGCGCATCGCACTTGACCATGGCGGCGCCGAAGATCGGCCCTTCGACGCTGGGCGTGGTCGGGCAGGCTGCGAGGCGGAGGCGACGATCGACCGGCGCCAGCGGGCCACCGGGTTCGCCCATATTCGCGCCGACGGTCATCGCGACCAGGCTGTCGATGCGATCCAGATTCTCGAACTTCTGCTGCGCCAGCGCGGGCTGCGCAGCGGCGCAGGCCAGGGCGATGGCGAGGAACTGAACGGGTCTGGTCACGGCGCTTCTCCGAAAATGCGGACTTTCGCCATGGTTAAAAGCAACAAACGTGCCAGTTTAGGCTCAGGGCTTCACGGTCTCGCCCGGCGCGATGCGGATCACCTGCCCCTGCCCGTCGGCGCTGTCCGCCTGATCCAGGCCGCGGATGAGCAGGCGATCGCCCACTATGCCCTGCGCCTTGAGCGCGCGCGCCACGGCGCCAAGCCGCGCTGCCGCCAGATCCCAATCGTCGAAACGCTGTCGTGCCCGGTCCTGCCCCTGGCTGCGCAGCTCGATCATGCGGTCATCCTGCATATAGGGCCGCACCGCTGCGCGCAGGCGTATCTGCCCCTGCGGCGTCAGCATCGCCTCGCCCGGCGCAAACAGTTCTGCCGCGCGCAGCTCGATCGCCGTGCGGGCGGGACGGCCACCAAATTGGCGACTGACCTCAGCCAGCATCGCATCGCGGCGCTGGCTGCCGGTCGCCTGGAGCAGCACGAAGAAGCCGAGCAGCAGCATCAGCAGATCGGCAAAGCTGACGGCCCAGCGATTGCGCCGGGCCGCCGTTGCGGCCGATGGGATTGCGGGCGCGGTCATGCGACTTCGCGGATCGATGCGCGGCGCAGCGGCGCATTTTCGCGCCGTGCGATCGCCAGCATGCGCGCCACCGCCTCCTGCTGCCAGGCCAGTTCCTGTTCGGACAGGGTCGCCAGACGCGCAGCGATCGGCGCGGCGAGCAGATTGGCGATGACCACGCCATAAAGGGTTGTGAGCAGCGCAAGCGCCATGGAAGGACCAAGCGCGGACGGATCATCCATCGCCGCGAACATGCCGACCAGCCCAATGATCGTGCCAGCCATGCCCAGCGCCGGCGCCGCATCGGCGACCGACAGCCAGACATTGCGCACGCTGGCGTGGCGCTGGGCCCGATCGGCCAGCGCCTGCGACGCCCAGGTTTCGAATTGTTCGACGCGATCGCAATTGGCAAGGCGACGCGCGGCATCGACCATGAAGCCGCTGTCACTCCTCACCCGGTCGATGCACATCAGGCCGCGCAACTGGGCCACCTGGTCAATCTGGAGCAGGGCCGTGCGCGCCGCATCCCGGTCGCGCAGCGGATCGGCGCGCAGCAAAGGCCGCAACGCCACGCAGGCCCGGCCGACCGCCTGGACGCCATTTTGCGCCAGCGCCACGACCGCGACACCACCCAGCATCGCGGCGAGCGTGAGCGGATCGAACAGATGCGCCAAAATCCCGATCATGCCACCTTCCGTTCCGCCATGCTGACCGGGCGGCAAAAGATTGCCGCCACCCGGCAAATTTTTGCCGCCCTTGCCGCCCGATGCCGCGAAAGCCCGAATTTCCGGCAGTTTGCCGCGCCACCCTGCGTCACCCACGCAAATTGGCACGGTCCTTGCGGATATCCGGCTGGATCGCTCGCATCGAACGCCATCAGGCAGGAGAACGACGGGACGATCGAAAGCTTTAGGCCCGAATGGGCAAAAAGGGACTGACGGGAAATGTCGCTGGAAGACGGTTTGTTCGGGATCCACGGAAAGGCGCTGGCGCTTCGCTCGCAGCGCCTGTCCCTGCTCGCGTCCAACATCGCGAACGCTTCGACCCCCAATTACAAGGCGCGCGACATCGACTTCGATGCCGCGCTCAAGGAAGCGACCGCCCAGAGCGACCGCGGCCCGGCCGATGTCGGCCAGGCGGTGGACGATGCCATGGGCTATCGCGTGCCGTTGCAGCCCAGCCTTGACGGCAACACCGTCGAACTGAGCACCGAACAGACCCTGTTTGCGGAAAATGCGGTGAAATATCGCACCACCCTCTCCTTCCTGGAGGGCCGCATCAACACCATCAACCGCGCGCTGAAGGGAGAATGAGCATGAGCGGTTCAGGCCCCATGAATGTGTTCGACATCGCCGGCCGCGCCATGAGCGCGCAGCTGGTGCGTCTGAACGCCACCGCATCGAACATGGCCAATGCCGGCAATGTCACCGGCAGCGCCGCCGAAGCCTATCGCGCGATCAAGCCGGTTTTCCAGTCGGTTACCGACAGCCCCGGCGTGTCGACGGTCAAGGTCGCCAATGTCGTGACCACCAATGCGGAACCGACCAAGCGCCACGACCCTAATCATCCGCTGGCCGATGCCAATGGCGATGTCTGGGAATCTGCGGTCGATAGCAATGCGGAGATGGTCGACATGATCGAGACCGCCCGCATGTACCAGAATAATGTGCAGGTGCTCAACACCGCCAAATCCCTGATGCTCGAAACCATAAGGATCGGCAAATGACGACGACGTCTACCGTCACCGATAGCGCAGGCCTTTCGGTCTACAACCCGAATGCCAATGTCGGCACGGGCAGCGCAACCATGGATCAGTCGAGCTTCCTGACGTTGCTGACCGCACAGATGCAGTATCAGGATCCGTTCGAACCGGTCGACAATACCGAGATGGTGTCGCAGATGGCGACCATCACCCAGTCGACCGGCATCGCCGAAATGAACCAGTCGCTCAAGTCACTGGCTTCGGAACTGAGTGGCACGCGGCTTGGCGATGCAGCCAGCTGGATCGGCAAGTCGATGCTGGTCCAGAGCAATGTCGCAGTGCCCGATTCCAGCGGCTATTATGCCGGCCAGATTACGCTGAGCGGCTCGAGCGATGCCGTCAGCGTCGACCTGGTCGATGGCGACGGCAATGTCGTCAAGTCGATCGACCTGGGCGCGCAGAGTGCCGGCGAGGTCGCCTTCTACTGGGACGGCAAGGATGATGCGGGCGAAACCGTTTCCTCCTCCGCCCTGCAGGTCAAGGTCAATGGCGGCACCACCAGCCAGGTCGCGACCTGGGCCACCATCGCCGCCGTCCAGTCACCCGCTGACGGTTCCTCCTCCAAACTGATCACGGCGCTCGGCAGCTTCGCCCCGACCGACGCGATCAGCCTGATGTAATTTCACCCATCCTTTTCACCCAAGGAGCTACGCCATGTCCTTCTATGTTTCGCTTTCCGGCCTCAAGGGCGCACAGGCCGACCTGTCCGCCGTCTCGAACAACGTCGCCAACGTGAACTCGACCGCTTTCAAGAAGAGCAAGGCCCAGTTCGGCGATATCTTCGCCGCTGCGCCGATGCAGACCACCCACCAGGTCGCCGGCCAGGGCGTGCGCGTGCAGGGCATCACCCAGCAGTTCACCCAGGGCACGATCGAAACCACCGACAAGACGTTGGACCTGGCGATCTCGGGCGAAGGCTTCTTCACCGTGAAGGGCGAAGATGGCACCATCAGCTATACCCGCAACGGCGCCTTCTCGGTCGACAATGACCGCTATGCCGTCGACACTACCGGGTCGCGCATCCAGGTATTCGCGGTCGATCCCGACACCGGCGAAATCACCACCCCGGCGACCAGCGCGACCACGCCCAACGACCTGACCGACCTGCAGATCCCGACCACCTACAAGGGCGAAGCCGATGGCGCGCAGCTGACCAGCGTGGGCGTGGGCAAGGACGGCCTAGTGTCGGCCATCTATGCCGACGGTTCGACCGTCTATCTGGGCCAGGTCGCCATGGCATCGTTCAACAGCCTGGAAGGCCTGCGCCAGCAGGGCGACGCGCACTGGACCTCGACCGTGGAAAGCGGCAACGCGATCATCGGCACGCCCAACCAGGGCATGTTCGGCGCCGTCAACTCGGGATCGCTGGAACGTTCCAACGTCGACATCACCGACGAACTGGTCCAGCTGATCGCTGCCCAGCGCAACTTCCAGGCGAACTCGAAGGCGATCGAGGCGGCCAACACGCTGACCACCACCATCGTCAACATCCGTAGCTAAGGCTTAGGGTAGAAGGGGTAGCCCATGGACCGGCTCGTCAACACGGCACTGACCGCGATGCGCGGTGCGATGGCCCGCCAGGCGTCGATCGCGAACAATCTCGCGAACGCCAACACGGTCGGCTTTCGTGCCGAAATCGCCAATGCCGAGACGCGCTGGATCAAGGGCGATACCTTCGATACCCGGGCCCAGGCCTCCGAACAGGTGATCGCCGCCGACATGGCGCAGGGGGCGGTCACCGAAACCGGCAATCCGCTGGACGTGGCAATGAACGGCGACGCACTGCTCGCCGTTCAGGCCCCGGACGGACAGGAAGCCTATACGCGCCGTGGCGACCTGAAGGTCAATGACAGCGGCCTGCTGACCACCGGCGACGGCCTGGCCGTGCTGGGCCAGGGCGGCCCGATCACCCTGCCCCAGATGGACAGCGTGTCGATCGCCCAGGATGGCAGCATCTGGGGCGTGCCCCAGGGCGGCGATCCGGCCAATCCGCAGCAGGTCGACAAGCTGAAGCTGGTCAATGCCGCCGGTTCCAGCATCGCCAAGGGCACAGACGGGCTGTTCCGCGAAGTGAATGGCGGCGCCCTGCCCGAAGATCCGATCGCGACCGTCACATCGGGATCGCTGGAAGGATCGAACGTCAACGCCACCGCCGCGCTGGTCCAGATGATCGAGGCCAGCCGCGCCTGGGAAACCCAGATCAAGATGATCGACACCGCCAAGCAGATGGATGACGGCGGCGCATCGCTCATGAAACTGGATGGTTAATTTTGGCACGCATCTTGCTGTGAACGACGCATGAGCATCCCCTCGGGGAGCCGCACGGAGATTGAACGATGACCAACGCCGCCCTTCATGTCGCCCGCACCGGCCTTGACGCGCAGAACACGAAGATGCGCGTGATCGCCAACAACCTGGCGAACGTCAACACGACCGGCTTCAAGAAGGACCGGGCCGACTTCGAGACGCTGGCCTATCAGCAGATCGTCGCCGCCGGCGCTAACAGCGACAGCCAGAACAAGTTCGCCACCGGCCTCAATCTGGGTTCGGGCGTCTCGTTGCAGGGCACCAGCAAGATCAACACGCAGGGCACGTTGCAGGAAACCGGCAATGCGCTAGACATGGCGATCGAGGGATCGGGCTATTTCCAGGTGCAGCAGGCCGACGGTTCGACCGCCTATACCCGCGCCGGCAATTTCAGCGTCACCGCCGAAGGCACCGTCGTCACCAGCGACGGCCTGCCGCTGATCCCGCAGATCACCGTGCCGCAGGGCGCGACGTCGGTCACCGTCGGCAATGACGGCACCGTGTCGGCGACGCTGCAGGGTGAAAGCGAACCGACCCAGCTGGGCCAGATCGAACTGGCGAGCTTCATGAACCCGGCAGGGCTTCAGTCGATCGGCGGCAACCTGCTGGTCGAAACCGCAGCCAGCGGCACACCGCAGGTCGGCACCGCAGGCCTGGAAGGTCGCGGCCTCATCCGCTCGGGCAATCTGGAAACCTCGAACGTCAACATCGTCGAGGAACTGGTCGACATGATCGAGACCCAGCGCGCCTATGAGGTCAATTCCAAGATGATCAAGGCGACGGACGAAATGCTCCAGTACGCCAACCAGAATATGTGAGCCGGCTGATGCGCGCGCTCTCCACTTCGCTCGTCGCCCTCGCCATGCTCTCCATGGCCGCGTCGCCCGCCTTCGCTGCAAAGAAGAAGCGCGAGGTCGAGCGCGAATATTATGCGCCGACCGTCATCGCCCAGCCGCAGGCGCCGCAGGCCAATGGATCGATCTTCCAGGTCTCGACCGGCTACACGCCGCTGACCAGCGGCGCGCGCGCCGGCAATGTCGGCGACATCATCACCATTGTACTGGTCGAACGGACCCAGGCGACCAAGAGCAACAGCGCGGACACCAACCGCAGCGGCTCGATCGGCCTAAACCCGCCGACCACCGGTCCGCTGTCCAAGCTGTTCTCGTCCAGCGACATCGCGATGGGCGGCAACAACACGTTCACCGGCAAGGGCGCGGCGACCCAGTCGAACGCGCTGAACGGCGAGATCACCGTGACGGTCGCGGCCGCCTATCCCAACGGCACCATGCTGGTGAAGGGCGAGAAGGCACTGACGCTCAATCGCGGCGACGAGTTCATCCAGATCAGCGGCCTGGTCCGCCAGGCCGATATCGGCCCGGACAACCGCATCCTGTCGACCCGCGTGGCCGACGCCAAGATTATCTATACCGGCAAGGGCGAGATCGCCCGCGCCAGCCGCCAGGGCTGGCTGCAGCGCTTCTTCTCGATGATCAGCCCCTTCTGATGGAGACCCGGACCGCCATGACACGCCTGTTCCGCTTCCTCCTGCCGCTGCTGGCGCTGATCGCCGCGCCGGCCCATGCCGAACGCGTCAAAGATCTGGGCACCTTCCAGGGCGTCCGTCCCAACCAGCTGACCGGCTATGGCATCGTCGTGGGCCTGGCTGGCACCGGCGACGACAGCATCGAATATACGGTGCAGGGCATGAAGGGCGTGGTCTCGCGCTTTGGCCTGACCCTGCCCGCCGGCGTCAACCCGGCGCTCAAGAACGCCGCCGCCGTGCTGGTGACGGCCGACCTGCCCGCCTTTTCCAAGCCCGGCCAGCGGCTGGACGTCACCGTGTCGGCGATGGGCAAGGCCAAGTCGCTGCGTGGTGGCACGCTGATCATGACGCCGCTGCGCGGTGCCGATAACGAAATCTATGCGATGGCGCAGGGCAATCTGGCCGTTGGCGGCCTGGGCGTGTCCGGTGCCGATGGCAGCCAGGTGTCGGTGAACATCCCGTCGGCCGGCCGCATCCCCGAAGGTGCGACGGTCGAGCGTGCGGTTGCCACTGGGTTCGACACCGCGCCGACCCTGACCTTCAACCTGTCCGAAGCCGACCTGACCACCGCGCTGCGCGTGGCCGACGGCATCAACAAGACCTTCGGCGATCGCCGCGCCCGCGCGATGGACGCCGTATCGGTCGCGATCGACGCAACGCCGGGTGCCGAGGAACGCATCCTGATGATGGGCATGATCGAGAATATCGAGATCACGCCCGCCGATGCCCCGGCCCGCGTGATCGTCAACGCGCGCACCGGCACCGTCGTCATCAACGGCGCGGTGAAGATCCATCCGGCCGCCGTCGCCCATGGCAAATTGACCGTCAGCGTCAATGAAAGCCCGCGCGTGGTTCAGCCCGCACCGTTCAGCCAGGGCCAGACCGCCGTCGAGCAATCGTCGAACATCAGCATCGACGAACAGAAAAAACCGATGGTCAATTTTAAAGGTGGGGCGTCGCTGGCCGATATAGTCAAGGCGGTCAACGCCATCGGGGCCTCCCCGGCGGACATGGTCGCGATCCTTGAGGCGCTGAAACAGGCGGGCGCGATGAAAGCGGAACTGGTGGTGTTGTGATGCAGGTATCGAACGCAACCGCGGCAAGCGGCACGTCCAACCCCTTCGAGACCAAGGCTGCGCTGCAGAAGGCGGCGCAGCAGTTCGAAGCGGTGTTCCTGCGCCAGATGATCGGCGCGATGCGATCGGCCAGCCTGGCCGAGGGCATCACCGATTCGAGCGCGACCCAGCAATTTCAGGACATGGCCGATGCGCGCACCGCCGACGCCATGTCGACCAAGGGCGCGATGGGCATCGCCGAACTGCTGATGCACCAGTTCGGCGCCCGCGTGAAGGACGACAGCACGGCCCAGACCGGCAGCACGGCCGCGACCGGCACGGCAACCACGGCTGAGGGCGCATGAGCGACCTGTTCATCATCGGTGCGTCGGGCACCAAGGCCTATCGCACGGCGATGGCCGCCATTTCCGAGAATATCGCCAATGCCAGCACCGACGGCTATGCCCGCCGGTCGGTGACGACGGTGGAATCGGGATCGTCGACCGCGACCATGGCGACCTATGTCGCCAAGGCGAATTTCGGCGGTACTCAGGTCGCCAGCATCAATCGCGGCACCGACCCCTATCTGGATGCGTCAGTGCGCATCACCGCCATGGCGCTGGGCAGCGCGAACGCGCGCGTGCGCTGGCAGACCGACATCGAAACCGCACTCAATGACACCGCAACCGGTGTCGGCCAGCTGATGACGACGATGTACCAGAATCTGGACAAGCTGGCGGCGAGCCCCAGCGACACGTCATTGCGCGTCACCACGCTGGACAGCATTGGCCGCGTCGCCGAATCCTTCCGGCAGACCGCCGCCGACCTGGAAACCATATCGACCGGCATCAATACCGAGGCGCAGGCGTCGGCCCAGACGATCAACCAGCAATTGTCGTCGCTGGCCGCGATCAACAACAGCCTGCTGCGCGCGCAGCCGGGCACGTCGGCCTATGCCCAGTTGCTCGACAGTCGCGATTCCGCGCTGCAGACGCTGTCTTCCAACCTGAATGTGACGATCAGCTTCGGCGCGCATGACAGTGCCGAGGTCAGCTATAACGGCACCACTTTGGTATCGGGCGACACCGCCGCGTCGGTCGCGGTGACCGCGTCCGCCACCGATGGCCGCCTGTCGCTGGCCCTGTCCGACGGCACGGCACTCGCCGCTCCGTCCAACGGCACGCTGGGCGGGCTGTTCGCATCGGCCGACACCACCGCCGAACGCCGTGCCAGCCTCGACACGCTGGCCGAGCAGTTCGCCACCGACGTCAATGAGTGGCATGCGCAGGGCTATACCGATACCGGCGCCAGCGGCGTGCCGCTGCTGTCCTATGGCGGCAGCGCCGCGACGCTGGTCGCGCTGGACGTGGAGCCGGATGCTCTCGCGACCAAATCGGCCGACGGCACGCTGAACGGCAATCTGCTGACGGTGTCATCGACCCTGCGCGGCAGCGGCAGCGTCGAACAGGGTTGGACGACCCTGATCACCAGCAACGCCAATCTGCTGACTGCCAGCACGGCGGAAAAGACCACGGCTCAGAGCCGCAGCGACCAGGCGGTCGCCGCGCGCGAAGCGGTGAGCGGGGTCGATCTCGACATGGAGGCGGCAGACCTGCTGCGGATCCAGCAGGCCTATTCGGGCTGCGCCAAGATCCTGCAGGTCGCCAAGGACACGGTCGATTCGATCCTGCAGATCATGTGACGGAAGGACGCTGAGACATGGTAGGCATCACCAACAAGATCATGCTCGCCGAGATCCGCCGGCAACAGCAATTGTCGCAGAGCATCGTCGACGGGCAGACCTCGATTTCCACCGGCATCACCCTGAACAAGCCGTCGGACGACGCGCTTGCCTGGGTTCAGGTGTCCGACATCGGCCGCGCCCAGGCGCAGCAGTCGGCCTGGCAGACCAATGTCAGCTATGGCACGACCCGCGCCGGCAATGCCGAAGCCAATCTGGAAGAAATCAACAATCTGATGACGCGGGCGCAGGAACTGGTGACGTCGGCGCGCAATGGCGCGCTGAACGACACCAGCGCCGCCGCCATCGCCGAGGAACTCAAGACGATCCGCACCACGGTCGGCGAATTGCTGAACCAGAAGGATTATCAGGGCGTGTCGGTGTTCGACGACGGCCAGAGCGTACTGGTGCCGGTGAGCCGCGGCCTCAACCTGGCAGTGGTCGGCACCAAGCAGGAAATTTCCGAGAATATCGACGTCAACGGCACATCGATGTCGCTGGACGATATCCTGGGCAAGGCGATCGACGCCGTCGAGGGCGGCAATGACACCGACCTCGCCAGTTCGCTGGATGCGATCCAGATCGGCCAGAACCGGGTCGTGGTGGAGCGCGCCAAGCAGGGCGTGCGCGCCGACCGGCTGGACGTGATCGGCAGGCGGCTGACCGATGTCGACATCAACCTGTCGGAACGGCGCGACACGCTGGAATCGGCCGATCTGACCACGGTCATTTCGAACGTGAAGGCGCAGCTGCTGCAGCTGGAGGCGGCCCAGTCCGCCTTTGCGCGGATCAACCAGCAGACCCTGTTCGACCTGATCAGTTAAAGGCGGCGAAAAAGCGTCGCCGTCCTAAAGGGGACGGTAACCAGTCCGTATTAACCAGAAAGGGACTGGCGCCACGGGGCGCCGACGGAGCCACCGCCTCCAGGCGCATTTTCGGGGATCAACATGTTTGCAATCATCGGCCTTGTCGTGCTTTTGGGCATGGTCTTCGGTGGGTTCATCTTCACCGGGGGCGACATCGGACCGGTGCTGCACGCCCTGCCCCACGAAATGATCATCATCGGCGGCGCCGCCGTCGGGGCGCTGATCATCGGCAATTCGGGTTCCGACCTGAAGGCGCTGGGTGGCGGCCTGGGCAAGGTGTTCAAGGGACCGCAGTACAAGAAGCAGGACTTCCTGGACTGCATCTTCCTGGTCAGCAAGCTGATGAAGACGCTGCGCGTCGAAGGCCCGGTGGCGCTGGAGCCGCATATCGAGGATCCGGGCACCTCGCCCATCTTCGGCGAATATCCCAAGCTGATGAAGGACAAGACGCTGATCCACCTGATCAGCGACACGCTGCGCCTGGTCGTGGTGTCGTCCGGCACGCTCGATCCGCATGCGGTCGAGGAAGTGATGGATAACAGCCTCAAGACCCATCATCATGAAGCGCTCAAGCCCGCCGACAATCTGCAGGGCCTGGCCGACGCGCTGCCCGCGCTGGGTATCGTCGCCGCCGTGCTGGGCGTGGTGAAGACCATGGGATCGATCGACCAGCCGCCTTCGGTGCTGGGTGCGATGATCGGCTCCGCACTGGTCGGCACCTTCCTGGGCGTGTTGCTCGCCTATGGCATGGTCAATCCCTTCGCCAATCGTTGCCGCGCGGTGATCGAGCAGGACGGCGCCATCTATCATGTCGTCAAGCAGATCATCATCGCCTCGCTGCACGGCCATCCGCAGCCGCTGGTGATCGAGGCCGCCCGTTCCAGCCTGATCCATGCGAACCAGCCCGGCTTTGCCGAAGTGTTCGACGGCATGCGGAACAAATAAGCCATGGCGGAGAAGAAGCGCGGCGCGAACGAGCCCGAACCCCGGCCGATCATCGTCAAGAAGATCATCGTCGATGGTCATGGCGGCCATCATGGCGGCGCCTGGAAGGTCGCCTATGCAGATTTCGTGACGGCGATGATGGCTTTCTTCCTGCTGATGTGGCTGCTGGGCGCGACCACCGAAAAGCAGCGCAAGGCGCTGGCCGACTATTTCACGCCGACACTGGTCGAGCTGAAGATGAATTCGGCCGGGTCCACCGGCATGTTCGGCGGCGACAGCCTGATGGCGAAGGAAAATTACCCGACCACCGGCGGTCAGGGCAATCTGGCCATCACCATCCCGCGCGACGCCACCGGCACCAAGGACCAGGGCGGCAAGGCGCTGCGCGCGGCCGACCGGCAGAAGTTCGAGAATATCAAGAAGCAGCTTGAGGACCGCATGTCCAAGAAGGGCCTGGCCCGGCTGCGCAAGAATGTCCGCTTCACCGAAACCCGCGAGGGGCTGCGCATCGACCTGATCGACGAGGCGGATTTCGCGATGTTCCGGTCGGGCACCGACCAGTTGCTGCCCGAAGCCAAGGCGCTGATCGCCGAGGTGGCCGACGCACTGGCGACCATGCCCAACCCGCTGATCGTGCGCGGCCATACCGATGGCCTGCCCTATGCGTCGGGCCGGAGCATGAACAACTGGATGCTGTCGTCGGCCCGTGCGGAATCGACCCGCAAGGCGCTCGCCGAAACCGGCATTCCCAATGCCCGCTTCGCCCGGATCGAGGGGGTCGCCGATCGCGAACCGTTCGTGAAGAGTGACGCCTATGATCCGCGCAACCGGCGCATGTCGGTCATCCTGGGCTGGACCCGTGGCGGCAATGCCTCGGCCGACGAGGATGAAACCCAGGATCCCGAAACCCAGGCGGCGATCAAGGAACGGGACGATCCGCAGCGGGTCGCGCGGGAACAGGCGCAGAAGCTGGACATGGGCGGCACCGGCCTGCCCAGCGGCGCGGCGCTGATCAATCCGACGGCGGCCGGGACATCGTCCAAGCCGGGCAAGCATTGAGTCGGACAGTCGGGGCGGCAAAATAGGAAATCGCCGCCTTAACTTCCCATATTTCCCGCACATTCGGCAATTTTGATGCAGGGGTTGGAAATCTTGTTTCCAACCCCTGCTTCGTCATGTCCGGCCGAAATCCCATCGCGACGCAGCATAAGCCATGATGCGCAAATAGGACAGGCCGGGGTCGGCTCACCCCCATGCGGGCACGGCCTGCCCCTTTGTTGCACCTTTTTGCGGGCGATTGCCTATATGGGGCCCTCCTCGCTTGATGCCCCATGCGGCGTCGCAACGTTCTAAGGCCCTGATTATTGGCCGACATTGCCTGTCCGATGGCTGTGAGGCGCGCCCCGCGTGCCCGCCTGGACGGGCCGGGAGATTAATGTGTCCACATCTGCCGCGCATGCCGCGCGCCACACCCATTTCGGCTGGTTCAAGCGCCGCCGCGACCTGGAAGTCGATGATGTCACCGTCGTCGACCGGTCCCTGCTGAACCGCGCCGTCGGCGCCGCAGCACTGGGCAATGCCATGGAATGGTTCGATTTCGGCGTTTACGGCTATATCGCCGTTACGCTGGGCCATGTCTTCTTTCCGTCGAGCGATCCGGCAGTGCAGCTGATCGCGACCTTCGCCACCTTCACCGTCGCCTTTCTGGTCCGGCCGCTGGGCGGACTGGTGTTCGGGCCGCTGGGCGATCGCTATGGCCGGCACAAGATATTGGCGATGACCATGATCCTGATGGCGGTCGGCACCTTTTCCATCGGCCTCATCCCCTCCTATGCGCAGATCGGCATCGGCGCGCCGCTGATGCTGCTGGCCGCGCGGCTGGTGCAGGGCTTTTCGACCGGCGGCGAATATGGCGGCGCCGCGACCTTCATCGCGGAATATTCGACCGACCGGAAGCGCGGCCTGATGGGCAGCTGGCTGGAGTTCGGGACGCTGGGCGGTTATATCGCCGGCGCCGGCACTGTCACCGCCCTGCAGATGTCGCTGAGCGAGACGCAGATGCTGGACTGGGGCTGGCGCATTCCCTTCCTGGTCGCCGGGCCGCTGGGCCTGCTTGGCCTCTATATGCGGTTGAAGCTGGAGGAAACGCCGGCATTCCAGGCCTATAGCGAACAGATCGATGCGCGCGAAAGCGAGCGACCGGGGCTCGGCACCCTGTTCCGCGTGCATTGGCGGCAGCTGTTGAAATGCGTCGGGCTGGTGCTGGTGTTCAACGTCACCGACTATATGCTGCTGACCTACATGCCCAATTATCTCAGCGTGACCATGGGCTATGCCGAGACCAAGGGGCTGCTGCTGATCATCATCGTGATGCTGGTGATGATGCCGCTCAATGTCGTGGGCGGGCTGTTCAGCGACCGGCTGGGCCGGCGGCCGATGATCATCGGCGCCTGCGTCGCGCTGATGCTGTTGTCGGTCCCGTGCATGCTGCTGATCGGCACGGGCAATGACGCGCTGATCTTCCTGGGGCTAATGCTGCTGGGGGTTGCTCTGGTCTGCTTCACCAGTTCGATGCCCTCCACCCTGCCCGCGCTCTTCTATACGCCGGTGCGCTACAGCGCGCTGTCGATCGCGTTCAACATCTCGGTCTCGCTATTCGGCGGCACGACGCCGCTGATCACCGCCTGGCTGGTGCAGAAGACCGGCGATCCGCTGGTGCCGGCCTATTATCTGATGGGTGCGGCGCTGATCGGCCTGCTGACCATGCTGACGGTGCGCGAGACGGCGGGCATGCCGCTGCGCGGATCGCCGCCGGCGGTGGCGAATGAGGCCGAGGCGATCGCGCTGGTCGAAAGCGGCGAGCCGGTGACGGTGGACAAGGCGCTGCCCGACCTGCCGCCGGTGGCGCCGGTCGCGGTGGAGACTCCGGCGATGATCCGGCCGTTGGCGAGCTAGGGCCGGCGCTTTTCCGACGCTGCGCCATCGGGCCTGTGCCCCTCCACCACTCGCTACGCGAGCGGTCCCCCTCCCCAAGCGCGCTTGGGGAGGAATGGCCTAGTCAGGCGGGGAGGACGAGGCTGGCTTCGAGGCCGCCGCCGGGGCGGTTGGCGAGCTGGAGCGCGCCGCCATGTTCGGCCATGATCGCGCGGACGAGGGCCAGGCCGAGGCCAGCGCCACCGGTCTCGCGGTTGCGCGAGCCTTCGAGCCGGGTGAAGGGCTCCATCATCTCGCCCATCTTGTCCTCGGCAATGCCCGGCCCTTCGTCGGCAACGATGATGCGGATCATGCCGTCCTGATGCTGGACGCTGACATGGGCGCGGTCGCCATAGACGATCGCATTTTCGATCAGGTTGCGCAGCGCGCGGCGGATCTGCTGGGCGCGGACGAAGGCAACGGCGCGATCGCTGTCGATCATGTCGACCGGTGAACCCAGTTCGATGAAATCCTCCACGACGGCATCGGCAAGCGAGGTCAGGTCGACCTTCTGCGCCGTCTCGCTGCTGCGGCCGGCGCGGGCGAGCGAGAGGATGTCGTCGAGCATCCGGTTCATTTCCTCGATCGTCTCCGACATGCGGGCGCGCTCGGCCTCGTCATCGACCGATTCGGTGCGGACCCGCAGCGATGCGAGCGGGGTGCGCAGGTCATGCCCGATCGCACCCAGCATCCGGTCCTTCTCGTCCAGCATGGCGATGATGCGCGCGCGCATGGCGTTGAAGGCGGTGGTAAGCTGGCGCACGTCGCCCGGCCCGCTTTCCTCGACCGGGTCGGCCGAACCGGTCTTCGCGAACTGACGGGCGGAGCCGGTCAACTGCTTGAGCGGGCGCGCGAAGCGGCGGCCCATCCAGAGCAGCGGAATGAGGACGATGACGTAGAGGATCAGCGTCTGGGCCACCAGCCAGCCGCCAAAGCGCGGCGGGCGGCTGCCGATGCGGGCCTCGGTCGTCAGCCATTTGCCCGGTTCATATTCGACCGCGAGGGTGAGCCGGCCGACGCGATGGTCGCGCGGCGCCTCCCCCGTGGCGCGGCTGCGTATCTGTTCCCAGCGGCGCAGCGGCATGATGCGGCTGTCCTCCGCCGCCTCGATCGTGCGGACGGTGAGGCCGATATCGTCGAACATCGCGCCGGCGCGGGCCGCGACATCGGGACGCGGCTTGCCACTCAGGGTCGGGCGGCTGGCGAGGAAGTCGATATTGCGCCGGTCGCGATCCTGATTGGCGCGCGGATGATCGCGGTCGGGGGCACGATCCGGCCTGGTGTCGAGCGCATTGATGACGCGATAGACCAGTGGCGCGGTCTGGCTGGTCAGTTCGACCCGATTGCGTTCGCGCAGCAGCAGGCCGAAATTGATCGCCTGCGCCACGAACAGCGCGATCGCGACCAGGATGATGATCTGTCCGACCAGGCTTTGCGGCCAGAGGCGCAGTTGCTTCACAGTTTGCGAACCTCCGACGACAGGGTGTAGCCGCCGCCCCAGACGGTCTTGATCAGCGTGGGGTTCTTGGCGTCAGGCTCGATCTTCTTGCGCAGGCGGCTGATCTGGTTGTCGATCGCCCGGTCGAAGGCGTTCGCCTCACGCCCCTGGGTGATGTCGAGCAGCTGGTCGCGGCTGAGCACCTGATTGGGCCGGGTCGCGAAGGCGAGCATCAGATTATATTCGGCGGTCGAGAGCGGCAGCGACACACCTTCGGCATCGACCAGGGTGCGTTCCTGCGTCTTCAAGAGCCAGCCGGCAAAGGCATAGGTGGCGCCGTCGGGCGCGGTGACGCGCTGGCCGCCGGTGGCGACGCGGCGGAAGATCACCTTGATGCGGGCGACCAGTTCGCGCGGCGAAAAGGGTTTGAGCACATAATCGTCCGCGCCCATTTCCAGACCGACGATGCGATCGGTCTCTTCCGACCGAGCGGTGAGCAGGATCACCGGAATCTCGCTGGTCTCGCGGATATGGCGGCAGAGCGACAGGCCGTCTTCTCCGGGCATCATGATGTCGAGGATGACAAGGTCGATGGCGTTGGCGGCCAGACGCAGCCGCGCCTCCGCCGCATTCTCGACCGCGGTCACGCGGAAGCCGTTGCGGGAGAGATATTGGGCCAGCGGCTCGCGGATCGATCGCTCGTCATCGACGAGCAGGAGATGGGGACGTTCGCTCATTTTGCCTGTCTGTCATGCCGGGGGACAGGTTGGAAGGGCGAAGGCAGGGGAACCTTCGCCCTTCCCCCTTGGGACGATCGACTGGAGCGGGGCGCTAGGGGGAAAAGCCCCGCTCCGGATCGTCGGCTCTGTCAGCCGATCAGTTGGCCGGCGGCGGAGGCGGCGCCTGGTCGGCGCCGGGGCCACGACCCGGACCACGATCATGTCCGCGACCCGGACCACGCATCGCCTGGCGGGCGGCCTTCATTTCCTCGGCCGTGACCTTGCCATCCTTGTTGGCGTCGGCCTTGTCGAACATGGCGAGCGGGCCGGCCATGAACTCTGCCTTGGTCATGGTGCCGTCCTTGTCTGCGTCACCAAAGCCGGGACCGCGGTGCATCATGCCGCGGCCGGGACCGCCATGGCCACGCCCGCCCCAGCGCTTGCCGTCGGGGCCGCCCGGCTTGCCGGCTTCCGGGCCGCGATCGGCGCGCGGCTGATGACCGGCCTGGAACTCGGCCTTGCTGATCTGGCCATTCTTGTCGCTGTCGAGCGCGGCGAAGCGTTCGTCCAGACGCTGCTGGCGGCGGATGTCACGATCCTCCTTGGTCAGCTTGCCATCCTTGTTCGCGTCGAGCTGGGCAAAGCGAGCTTCGAGCGAGGCGGTCAGTTCCGCCTTGGTGATGGTGCCATCCTTGTTGGCGTCAGCCATCATCATGGGACCACCGCGCATGCCGCGCGGCCCCGGACCACCATCCTGCGCGAAAGCGAGGTGCGACGCCGCCAGACCGCCGACGAACAGCGAACCAACCGCGACGGTGGCGAAGAAATTGCGGAGCATTGGGTCTTTCCTTCCAAGTTCAGTCGTGGATGGCGTGTCGACCATCCTTGACGTCGCTTATCGGCAAGACTTGTCCCGCAACTTTGTCATGTCACCCAATAGTTTGTCGCAATTTGTATCGGGAAGGAAAGAGAAAGGCCCCGGCCCGCCTATGTGCGGACCGGGGCCTTTCCCGAAACATCAATGCCGCACTAAATCAAAGCCCGTCGCGGCGACCCAGCAGGCGCAGGCGGAGCGCATTCAATTTGATGAAGCCCTCCGCGTCGCGCTGGTCATAGGCGCCGGCGTCGTCCTCGAAGGTCACGACCTTCTCGCTGTAGAGCGTGTAGGGCGACTTGCGGCCGACGACATAGACGCCGCCCTTGTAGAGCTTGAGGCGAACCGTGCCGGTCACCTTTTCCTGGCTGTGGTCGATCGCCGCCTGGAGCATCTCGCGCTCGGGCGAGAACCAGAAGCCGTTATAGATCAGCTCGGCATATTTGGGGGCCAGCTCATCCTTCAGATGGGCAGCGCCACGGTCGAGCGTGATCTGCTCGATGCCGCGATGGGCGAGGTGATAGATGGTGCCGCCCGGCGTTTCATACATGCCGCGCGACTTCATGCCCACGAAGCGGTTCTCGACCAGGTCAAGACGGCCAATGCCATGCTTGCGGCCATAGTCGTTGAGGGTTTCGAGCAGGGTCGCGGGCGACATGGCGATGCCGTTGATCGCGACGCCGTCGCCACGCTCGAAATCGACCGTGATATATTCGGGCGCGTCGGGCGCGTCTTCCGGGTTGACCGTGCGCGAATAGACGAAGTCGGGGGTTTCCTCCCACGGATCTTCCAGCACCTTGCCCTCGGACGAGGTGTGCAGCATGTTCGCGTCGGTCGAGAAGGGGCTTTCGCCACGCTTGTCGCGCGGGATCGGGATCTGGTGCTGTTCGGCGAATTCGATCAGCTTGGTGCGGCTGGTCAGATCCCATTCGCGCCAGGGGGCGATCACCTTGATGTCGGGCTGCAGGGCGTAATAGCCCAGCTCGAAACGGACCTGGTCATTGCCCTTGCCGGTCGCGCCATGGCTGACGGCGTCGGCGCCCAGCTTCTTGGCGATCTCGATCTGGCGCTTGGCGATCAACGGACGGGCGATCGAGGTGCCAAGCAGGTAGAGGCCTTCATAGAGCGCATTGCCGCGCATCATCGGGAAGACATAATCCTTCACGAATTCCTCTCGCAGGTCGTCGATGAAGATATGCTCTTCCTTGACGCCCATCAGGCGGGCCTTGGCACGGGCGGGTTCCAGTTCCTCGCCCTGGCCGAGATCGGCGGTGAAGGTGACGACTTCGCACTGATAGGTCTGCTGCAGCCATTTCAGGATCACGCTGGTGTCGAGGCCGCCCGAAAAGGCGAGGACGATACGATTGATCTTGTCGGACATGGTGGGCGACTCTTCTGCAGGCCAATGATGGCGTGGGATATAAACCGCGCGCCGGTAACAGGCGGGAGGGGCAAGCGCAACAGCGCGGGGGTGCCTGTTGGAAGCTGCGGGCCTTAACTTCCCATATTTCCCGCAGATTTTGACATAATCTTGCTGGACGCTGATCCTATCGGAAAGCGCGATGCTCTCCCCTGCCCCTGCTTCTATCAGGCAAAGCGGATTGTAGGACAGACAAGACAAAGGGGACGATGACGGGCCAACGTCCCCTTCATTGTCAACTCAGGGCGTCGATCAGCTGGTGCGCGGCTTGAACAGGCCCGGACGGGCGCGGTCGCTGCCGAAGCGATAGACGGTCTGGCTGCGATTGGTAGCCGCGGCGCTGGCCGGGGTTGCGACCGGCGCGGCGCGGGCGACCGGATCGGCCGTGCGGAGCGCCTGCCGCTGCGCGAGCAGGAAATGAGCGCGGCGACGGCGGTTGCGCTGGGTCAGGAAGGGATTGTCGCGGCTGGGGGCAGCGGCGACCATCGCTTCGACATCGCTGGTGGGTGCCGTGGCAGCAGCCAGCGGGGTGCGCGCAGCAATCGGAGCTACAGACGCAGCAGCCGGTGCGAGAGGCATCGGTGCCGGGGCCGGGCCGGTTTCGATCGGCGTAATCGCTTCACGCTCGGCTTCGACACGCTGGCGGCGGCGACGGACGACGGCGGTGGCGCCAAGGCCGACCAGCAGCAGCGAACCACCACCCAGCGCCAGCAGCAGCGCCGGATCGATCAGGGCCGAGGGCTGTTCGGCCGGCGCGGCAGTCGGGGCCGGTTCGGCAACCGGGGTGACGGCGGCGGGTTCCGGAGCCGGCGTTGCGGCCGGGGCTACGGGTGCCGGCGCTTCGGTGCGTTCGGCCGCGACAGGGGTCGGAGCAGGTGCCGGGGTAGGTTCAGAAGCAGGTTCAGACTGGCGGACTTCCGCGCGGCGCAGCGCCGGCGCGGCCGGGGCAGCGCGGCTTTCCTGCGCGGCGGGCGCTTCAGGCTGCGGCTCCGGGGTCGGCGGGGTCTGTTGCACGACCGGCTGGCTGGGCGCGAAGACCGG
>NZ_LUFI01000061.1:0-35619 GCF_005281675.1 Sphingobium sp. MP9-4
GTTGAGCGGCAAGGATGGGCGCACTTCCGCCGGGCCGCTCAACGAACCGAGGATGGTCGGTTCGGGCAGGAGCGGTCATTCAAGTCCGTTCTCCGGAACGCCTTGAGTTGGTCGGCAGCCGACCCTGCGTGAGCGTCAGCTATGCCCGCACGCAGGTCCCAAACGCGACCTTCGATTACCGGCCATCTTGGGCATCCAAATTCAGAAAAGCGGACCTACCGCCCTGCGAGCGGAAAATCGGCACCCGTAAGTCTGATTTGGGTCGATCTTGATGGCTCGCTGGGATCGCCCAACAGAGATGTCCCGCAGTCTTGGAAGAGGTCGACTAGCGCTACGACGCTTCCGGAGCCGCGACCATGATTATCACCTAAATCAATCCGTGGCCAAGGACGTCAGTTTTGCCTGCTCGTCGATCTGGTCCCAAGCTGATCGAGCGCATCAAGATTGTCGCACCCCCATGCATAAAGCAATTCGACGAGAGGTGATCGGCATGGATCAGACGGGATCGTCGACTTCCGCGCTTAAGATTCCAAGCACGACGAATGGCGTGCCCCCGTTTCTTCGCATCGAAGGCGGCACGGGCATTGGCCGTCAGCGGGCCGGAATGACGCCATCGATCACCGTGAGGTAACAAACTGCGAGTGCGATTTGCCTTCCCCAACATAGCGCCGGACAGGTGCCGGTCGCTGGGGACCGCGAGGAGATGCCTCACGATACTAGCGATGCCCTGACGCCTTAGCCATGCCTTTGCGATCCTATGCCCTAGCCCGCGGTCAGTTCCCAGACCTGGGCGGAGGCCCGCATGACCCCGACAAAACTACTCATTGGACAACTCATCATAGTGCTGGCGATCATCATCGCGGGCATTTGGACAGCGACACAATGGGCGGCAGCGCAGCTCGCTTATCAGCCGGAGCTTGGAGCCCCCTGGTTCGTCTTGCTGGGCCAGCCGATCTATCATCCCTGGTCGATCTTTCCTTGGTGGTTTTCGTTCGACGCCTATGCGCCCGTCGTCTTCGACAAGGCCGGTGCCATCGCAGCCGCTGGCGGCTTCGTTAGCTGCGGCGCGGCGATTTTCGGTTCGGTATGGCGTGCGCGCCAGTCCAAAAACCTGACCACCTATGGCTCGGCCCGCTGGGCAACGCGCCGGGACATCAAGGGTGCCGGGCTCCTAGACCAGCGCGGCGTCGTGCTGGGGCGCATCGACCGCGATGACTTGCGCCACGATGGGCCCGAACATGTCATGGCGTTTGCGCCCACCCGGTCGGGCAAGGGGGTCGGCCTTGTCATTCCAACCCTGCTGTCCTGGACCGGCTCGACTGTCGTCCACGACATCAAGGGCGAGAACTGGCAGCTGACCGCCGGCTGGCGCGCGCGCTTCTCGCACTGCCTGCTGTTCAATCCGACCGACGCTCGCTCGGCGCGCTACAATCCGCTGCTCGAGGTCCGGCGCGGGGTGAATGAAGTCCGCGACGTCCAGAATATCGCCGACATCCTGGTGGATCCTGAAGGGGCGCTCGAACGTCGCAACCACTGGGAGAAGACCAGCCATTCGCTGCTGGTCGGCGCGATCCTCCATGTCCTCTACGCCGAAGAAGAGAAGACGCTCGCGCGCGTCGCGACTTTCCTCTCCGACCCGCAACGCAGCTTTGCCGCCACCCTGCGCCGAATGATGGCCACCAACCATCTCGGTACGCCAGATGTACCGCAGGTCCACCCGGTGGTCGCCTCTGCCGCCCGTGAACTACTCAACAAGAGCGAGAACGAGCGCTCCGGCGTGCTGTCGACCGCCATGTCGTTTCTTGGCCTCTATCGAGACCCGACCGTCGCGGCAGTAACTGCCGCCTCCGACTGGCGCATCGCCGATCTCGTCGGAGCGGCGCATCCGATCTCGCTTTACCTCGTCGTGCCGCCGTCCGACATCAGCCGCACCAAGCCGCTGGTTCGCCTCATCCTCAACCAGATCGGCCGCCGGCTGACCGAGGAATTGCACGGCGTCGGCAAGGACGGCGAGACCGCACAAGGCCGACATCGGTTGCTGATGATGCTCGACGAATTCCCGGCGCTGGGAAGGCTCGACTTCTTCGAGACGAGTCTCGCTTTCCTGGCAGGCTACGGGGTGCGCGCCTTCCTGATCGCGCAGAGCCTGAACCAGATCGAGAAGGCCTATGGCGAGCACAACGCCATTCTCGACAATTGCCATGTCCGCGTCGCCTTTGCGACCAACGACGAGCGAACCGCCAAGCGGATCTCGGACGCGCTTGGTACGGCGACCGAACAGCGCGCGATGCGCAACTATGCGGGGCATCGGCTCGCGCCCTGGCTCGCGCACGTCATGGTCAGCCGCCAGGAGACGGCGCGGGCTCTGCTGACGCCCGGCGAGGTGATGCAGCTTGCGCCCACCGATGGGCTGGTCCTGATCTCCGGGCACCCCCCGATACGCGTGAAGAAGCTGCGCTATTACGAGGATCGCCGGTTCACGGAGCGGCTCTTGCCTGCACCGATACTGGATGGAGCTGCCTATCGTGACCTTCCGGCAGCTCGCCCGGATGACTGGGCTGGGCAGGTTCGCGGTGCTGACATTCGCCTCTCCGAAGGCAATGACGCCGATGAAGGCGCCGACGCCGGCGGCCTCGAACAGGCTCGTCACCCCGCGCACGACATCGAACCTGCGGTCGTCCTCGAGCCGGAGGTCGCCGACCCACTGGGCCTTGGCGAAG
Source organism: Sphingobium sp. MP9-4 (assembly GCF_005281675.1). Lineage (NCBI taxonomy): Bacteria > Pseudomonadati > Pseudomonadota > Alphaproteobacteria > Sphingomonadales > Sphingobiaceae > Sphingobium > Sphingobium sp. MP9-4. The sequence goes on from NZ_LUFI01000061.1 coordinate 2,721, forward strand.
ACGATGGCGATCAGGCTGCCGAGCGCCGCGCCATGGATCGGGTGCAGCAGCTCGGCACCGTGCGCACGGTCTACGGCCTCGATGCCGCCTCCAGTCGCCCCGACGACCTCCAGCTGGGATTTTGATCATGGAAAAGATCCGCCATCAGCTGTTCCTGCCCAAGTCGGTGTCCGATCGGCTGGAAGCGCTTGCCGCCAGGCCCGGCGCCAGCAAGTCGGCCATCCTCGTCGATGCAGTCACGGCTTGGCTCAATCGCCGGGGTGCATCGGAGCTGGAGGATCGGTTCGCGATTCGCCTCGACCGGCTTACGCAGGCGATCGGCCGGGTCGATCGCGACACCTATGTGATCCTCGAGACGCTCGCCCTCTTCATCCGGTTCGAACTCGCGATCCAGACGCCGCTGGCCGAAAACGACCAGGCGGGCCGGGCGCTCGGAGCCAAGAGGTTCGAAGCCTTCGTGACCCAGGTCGGTCGGCAAGTTTCGACCGGGCGGCGCACCCTGGCTGGTTCTTCGGAGAATGGCGAATGAGCGGCCGCCCAGCCACCGCAGGGCCGGCAATCTCGGCTGAGCGCCGTCGCCGGATGCTGATTACGGCGCTGGGCAGCGACATTGCTGCCGCGATGCGCGACAGCCAAGTCACCGAGATCATGGTGAACCCCGACGGGGCGCTGCGGCTCGATCGTCTTGGCGAAGGCCGTATCGATACCGAGGTCCGCATCGAGCCCGATCAGGTCGAGCGGATCATTCGGCTGGTGGCGAGCCATGTCCGGGCCGAGGTCCATGCCGATCACCCGATCCTATCGGCAGAGTTGCCGCCGCATATCGAGGGCCGCGCCGGCGAGCGCTTCGAAGGCGTGCTGCCCCCCGTGTCGTCGGCACCCTGCTTCTCGATCCGCAAGCCTGCCACGAGGCTGCACACGCTCGACGACTATATCGCCGATGGGCTGATGTCGGAGGTCCAGGCGGACGCCCTGCGTGCCGCGGTCGCCCAGCGCTGCAACATCCTCGTCGCCGGAGGTACCAGCTCGGGCAAGACGACCCTCGCCAATGCGCTGCTCTCCGAGATGGCCCCAGAACATTCGGGGCTCGATAGCCGCGTGATCCTCATCGAGGACACGCGCGAGCTGCAGTGCCCGCTGCCAGATACGGTGGCGCTCCGCACCCGCCCGCCGCACATATCGATGACCGAGCTGGTGCGCTCGACCATGCGCCTGCGTCCCGACCGCATCGTGGTCGGCGAGGTCCGCGGTCCCGAAGCGCTCGACATGCTCAAGGCCTGGAGCACCGGTCACCCCGGCGGGATCGCGACCGTCCACGCCAACAGCGCCATCGCCGCGCTCTACCGCATAGAACAGCTATGCCAGGAGGCGGTCGTCACCGTGCCGCGCCAGCTGATCGCTGAGGCCATCGACATCATCGTCTTCATCTCCGGGCGCGGCATCGACCGCCGCGTCTCCATGATCGCGCGTGTCGCCGGGCTCGACCCCGACACAGGCGCCTACGCGCTCGCCGATCTTCCCAAGCCCAATCCCCCAAAGCCCAATCTGCCCCAGTCTAGCCCGAAGGAGACCTGACCCATGACTTTTGCCCGCATTCCCCGCCGCATCGCCAACCGCTCGTCGCTTCTCGGCGGCGCGATCAGCCTCGCGCTGACGCTCGCCACCCAGGTCCAGGCGGCCGGATCCGGCATGCCGTGGGAAGAACCACTGCAACAGGTGTTGGAATCCGTGCAGGGCCCGGTAGCCAAGATCGTCGCCGTTATCATCATTATCGTGACCGGCCTGACGCTCGCTTTCGGCGAGAGTGCGGGCGGGTTCCGGCGGCTGATCCAGATCGTCTTCGGCCTCTCCATCGCCTTCGCCGCCTCGAGTTTCTTCCTGTCCTTCTTCAGCTTCGGCGGCGGAGCATTGATCTCGTGACCGGCCCCATGTCCTCCGGAGCTCAGCATATCGCCGGCTACGAAGTGCCGATCCATGGCTCGCTGGGTTCGCCGCTACTGCTCGGCGGCGCACCGCGGGGCCTCGCGATCGTCAACGGGACGCTTGCGGCGGCGGTCGGTCTCGGCCTCCAGCAATGGCTGGCCGGGCTGCTGCTCTGGGCCGTTGGGCACAGCATCGCCGTGATGGCCGCGCGCCGCGACCCGAGCTTCGCGCCCGTCCTGCTCCGCCACATCCGCCAGAAGGGATATTTTGCATGCTGAGCCTGCGCGAATATCGCGACCGCGCCGAACGCCTTGCCGACCATCTGCCGTGGGCGGCGCTGGTGGCGCCGGGTGTCGTGCTGAGCAAGGACGGCAGCTTCCTTCGGGTGCTGGCCTTCCGTGGTCCGGATCTCGAATCCGCGACCGAAGCCGAACTGGTCGCCGCCTGCGCGCGGGCGAATAATACGCTGAAGCGCTTCGGCAGCGGCTGGGCCTTGTTCTTCGACGCGGAACGTCGCGAGGCGCTGGCCTATCCCGACAGTGATTTCCCCGATGCGGCGAGCTGGCTGGTCGATGGCGAGCGGCAGGCGGCGTTCGAGGCCGAAGGCACGCATTTCGAGAGCCGCTACCACCTGACCCTGACCTGGTTGCCGCCTGCGGACACCACCGATCGCGCTGGCCGCTCGCTCGTCGAGCGCCCCGACGGTGATCGGACACGCGACTGGCGCGGTGCGCTGCAAAGCTTCATCGCCGAAACCGACCGCATGCTCGACCTGCTCTCGGGTTTCATGGCCGATGTGCGCCCGCTCGACGACGGCGAGACGCTGACCTTCCTCCACGGCACGATCTCGGATCGTCGACACCCGGTCGTGGCGCCCGAGACGCCGATGTATCTCGACGGCATCCTTGCCGACACACCACTGGTCGGCGGATTGGAGCCGAAGCTCGGTGAGCTGCAAGTCCGGACGCTCACTATCCTCGGATTCCCGAGCCTGAGCCGTCCCGGCATCCTCGACGCGCTCAACCATCAGGATTTCGGCTATCGCTGGGTCACGCGCTTCATCGCGCTGGACAAGACGCTGGCGACCAAGACGCTGACCTCTCTCCGGCGACAGTGGTTCAACAAGCGCAAGTCGGTCACCGCGCTGCTGCGCGAGGTGCTCTACAACTCGCCGGCGCAACTGTTAGACAGCGACGCCGACAATAAGGTGGTCGATGCCGACCTCGCGCTTCAGGCGCTCGGCGGCGACCATGTCGCCTTTGGCTATCTGACTACCACGATCACTGTGACGGATCGGAACCGCGCTGCAGTCGAGGACAAGGTTCGCGCCGTCGAGCGGGTCGTCAACGGTCTCGGCTTCATCTGCGTGCGCGAAACCGTGAACGCGGTCGAGGCATGGCTCTCGTCGCTCCCGGGGCATGTCTATGCCAATGTCCGGCAGCCGCTGGTCCATACCCTCAACCTCGCCCACCTAATGCCGCTATCGTCGGTATGGGCAGGGCCGGTGCGCAACGGGCATCTCGACGGCCCGCCGCTGCTGGTCGCCAAGACGGCTGGCTCGACCCCATTCCGGCTTTCCACCCATGTCGGCGACGTCGGTCATATGATGCTCGTGGGGCCGACGGGCGCGGGCAAATCGGTGCTGCTCAGCCTGATCGCGTTCCAGTTTCGCCGTTACCCTGGCGCGCAGGTTTACATCTTCGACAAGGGGAACAGCGCTCGGGCTGCGGTGCTGGCAATGGGCGGGGCGCATCATGCCTTGGGCTCGGCGGATACTGATGGCGAAGCACTGGCCTTCCAGCCGCTCGCCAATATCGACGATGCGGCCGAGCGTAGCTGGGCGGCGGAGTGGATCGCGGCGCTGCTCACCCATGAGAACGTGCCCGTCACGCCCGAAGTGAAGGACGCGGTCTGGACTGCGCTCGGCAGCCTCGCATCGGCACCGCGCGAGGAGCGGACAATGACCGGGCTCGCGCTGCTGCTCCAGTCGAACGCGCTGCGGATCGCGCTCCAGCCCTACACGCTCGAAGGGCCGCACGGCAGACTGCTCGATGCAGCCGAACAACAACTCGCCCTGGCCGATGTCCAGTGTTTCGAAACCGAGGCGCTGATGGGCCAGACCGGAGCGGTCGCGCCGGTGCTGACCTATCTCTTCCACCGGCTGGAGGAGCGGTTCGACGGCCGGCCGACCCTGCTCATCCTCGACGAAGCCTGGATCTTCCTCGACCACCCGCTGTTCGCCGCACGCATCCGCGAGTGGCTGAAGGTGCTGCGCAAGAAGAACGTCGCGGTGCTGTTCGCAACGCAGAGTCTTGCCGACATTGCCGGATCGGCGATCGCGCCCGCCATCATCGAGAGCTGCCCGCAACGCATCCTGCTGCCCAATGATCGCGCGATCGAGCCGCAGGGCCATGACATCTATGCGCGCTTCGGCCTCAACGACCGGCAGATCGAGCTGATCGCGAGAGCCAACCCCAAGCGGCACTATTACCTCCAGTCCGCGCGCGGCAACCGGCTGTTCGAACTGGGGCTCGGCCCCGTCGCCCTGACGCTGTGCGGTTCTTCCGATCCGGCCGCGCAGGCGCGGATCGATGCCGCGCTCGCCGAACATGGCCGCAAGCATTTCGCCGAAGCCTTCCTGCGCGACGCGGGTCTCGCCTGGGCTGCCGATCTCGCCGCCGATTTCCCCGCTCCAACTGCTCCCGTTCCCTCAGCCCCCCAAGAAGGAGAAGAGTAATGCGTATCCCCACCCGAAAGCACCTGATTGCGGCCGTTCTCGGCCTCGGTTCCGTCGCCTCGTTCGGCATGGGCGTGGTCACGATGACGGCGACGCCGGCCCATGCGCAGTTTGGCGGCGTGGTGTTCGATCCGAGCAACTATGCGCAGAACATCCTGACCGCCGCGCGCACCCTGCAGAGCGTCAACCAGCAGATCCAGCAGCTTCAGAACGAGGCGCAGATGCTGGTCAACATGGGCAAGAACCTCACCCGCATCGACTTCCCGCAGCTCGAAGCCCTCAAGCAGAAGCTGGCCGAGATCGACCGGCTGATGGGCCGCGCGCAGGCGATCGACTTCCGGGTCGATCAGCTCGACGACAAGTTCCAGTCGCTGTTCCCGCAGGATTTCTCGTCAGCGCTGCGGACCGATGCCCGCGTCCGAGATGCCCGCGCTCGGCTCGATGCCAGCATGGGCGCGTTCCGCCAGACGATGACGGTGCAGGCACAGGTCGTCGAGAACATCCAGACCGACACCGAAGCCCTCGCTGACATCGTCGCGCGCAGCCAGGGCGCAGAAGGGTCGCTTCAGGCACAGCAGGCGACCAACCAGATTCTCGCCCTGACGGCCAAGCAGCAGTTCCAGCTCCAGCACATGATGGCCGCGCAGTTCCGCAGCGAGGCGATCGAACAGACGCGGCGCGCGACGCAGGCTGCGGAAGCCCGCGCGGCTACGAAGAAGTTCCTCGGTTCCGGATCGGCCTACACGCCGCGCTAGCCCCCAGCGGCCGCAAGCCGATCCGGTCAGCGGTCGTCGGCATCCCCCTCTAGCCGTCGATTGCCGTCGCGGGGCGTGGCGCCGCTCCCCAGCTGCGCCCCGCGACACCCCTTCGCTCCAGCAGGAAATCGCACTTGAACGACCTCAATGTCATCGATCGCTTCCTGCAGGCGTTCATCACCTACATCGACAGCGGGTTCGGCCTGCTCGGTCCGGATGTCGGATTTCTCACCGCGACGCTGATTGGCATCGACATCACGCTTGCCGGCCTGTTCTGGGCGATGGGCGGCGAGGACAATGTCATCGGCCGCTTCCTCAAGAAGATCCTCTACGTCGGCGCGTTCGCGTTCATCCTGAACAGCTTTTCGACGCTGGCCGACATCATCTTCCGCTCCTTCGCACAGGCGGGTCTGACCGCGGGCGGCGGCACGCTGTCGGCTGACGACTTGCTCAAACCGGGACGACTCGCGGGCACGGGCTTTTCAGCGGCGTGGCCGCTGCTCGAACAGGCGAGCGAGATGGTCGGGTTCACGACCTTCTTCGACAACTTCCTGACGATCATGATCCTACTGTTCGCCTGGGCGCTGGTGATCGTCGCCTTCTTCATCCTCGCGGTGCAGATGTTCATCTGCATCCTCGAGTTCAAGCTGACGAGCCTTGCTGGGTTCATCCTCGTGCCGTTCGCCTTGTGGAACCGCACCAGCTTCCTCGCCGAGCGGGTGCTCGGCAACGTGGTCAGCTCCGGCATCAAGGTCATGGTGCTCGCCGTCATCGTCGGCATAGGCTCCAACTTCTTCACCGACTTCACCGACGCGCTCCAGGGCCAGGAGCCGGACATCGGGCAGGCAATGAGCCTCGTCCTCGCCAGCCTGTCGCTGTTCGGTCTCGGCATCTTCGGACCGGCGATAGCATCAGGGCTGGTCTCCGGCGCCCCGCAGCTTGGTGCCGGCGCTGCGCTCGGCACAGCGGTTGGCGCGGCCGGCATCACCATGCTGGCTGGCGGCGCTGCCGCTGGCGGTGCCCGCGCACTTGGCGGCGCGGCGCTGGGCGCGGTCCGATCGGGGACGGCGATGGGGTCGGCGGCATCGACCGCCTACCAACTTGGCAAGGAAACCGCCGCATCCCCATCGGTCGGCGCCGGCCTCGGCGGCGTTGCGCGCGCTGCCGGGAACGCCGCGCGGTCGCGTGTCAGCGGATCGTTGATTCTTGGTGAAGCCGCAGCCGGCGGCCGGCAAGCAGCATGGAGCGGGCTCAACCAGAACTCGACCCAAGGTTCTTCGGCGCCGTCTTCGGGTGGACCGGGCGGCGGCGGGGAGACCGGCGGCACGCCCGCATGGGCACGCGCGATGAGAGCCGAGCAGTCCAGCCGCCACCGTCGCCAGCTCGCGATCCACACGCTCCAGCAAGGTGATCGCGGCGGCGCGTCCGCCACCCCCGACATCAAGGAAAGGGACTAATCCATGTTTTTCAAGCGAAGTGCGCAGCGCTATGGGCGCACCCCACCACCCGAGACGCCCTACCAGCGCGCAGGCCAGCTCTGGGACGACCGGATCGGCGCGGCCCGGGTGCAGTCACGCAACTGGCGGCTGATGGCATTCGGCTGTCTCGCGCTCACCGCAGGCACGTCGGCGGGGCTTGCATGGCAATCCTTGCAGAGCCGCGTCATGCCCTATGTGGTCGAGGTCGATCGACTTGGGGAGGCCCGCGCCATCGAGGCTGCCGATGTCGAATACCGGCCGACCGATCCGCAAGTCGCGTGGCATCTCTCGCACTTCATCACGAACGTCCGATCGGTGTCGCTCGACCCCGTGCTGATGCGCCGTGACTGGCTCGAAGCCTATGACTTCACGACCAAGCGTGGCGCGCAGTTCCTAGGAGAATATGCCCGATCGGCATCGCCGTTCGCCAATGTCGGCGAGCGCACAGTCTCGGTGCAGGTCACCAGCGTCGTTCGCGCCTCGGACAAGTCATTCCAGGTAAAGTGGACGGAGACGGCGTTTGAGCGCGGGTCGCAGGCTGGAACCAGCCGCTGGACGGCCATCCTCACGACCGTCACGCGCCCGCCGGCCTCGGCCGATGTGTTGCGCAAGAACCCGCTCGGCATCTACGTCGACGCAATCGACTGGAGCCGCGAACTCGACACGGCATCGCCCCCGCCCCCGCCGCCAGCGATCAAGCCGGCACCGCAACCAGACCCGAACCTTCCGCTCGGATCCCCGCTCGATCCCACGCTGGGCAGCAAGTCGGACGCACCAAGTCTGTCCAATTCGCAGGAGAAGAACCCATGAAGGCTACCATTTTGCCGGCGATCGCCGGAATGCTCCTCGCGTACCCTGCGCTCGCTCATGAGCGCCCTGTATCACCGCTCAAGACCGTCCGCTCGGCAACACGCAACGCCACGATCGAGCCGGCGTCCACCGGGTTCGTAAGCGGGGCGCAGGTCTACCCGTTCAGTGAGGGCACGATCTTTCAGGTCTATGCCGCGCCCGGGTTGGTCACCGACATCATGCTCCAGCCTGGCGAGAATCTCGTAGCGGTCGCAAGCGGCGATACCGCGCGCTGGGTGATCGGCGATACCACCAGCGGCTCCGGCGAGACCAAGCGGACGCATCTCTTGGTGAAGCCCTTCTCGGGCGGTCTCGTCACCAATCTTGTCGTGACGACGGACCGTCGCACCTACCATGTCCGGCTGGTCAGCACCGCGGCGACTGCGCTGTCGTCGATGCGCTGGACCTATCCGCAGGACGAGTTGCTCGCGCTCCGACGCAAGGCGGAAGCCGATCGAGCTGCCGCGCCGGTCGCCACGGGACTTTCGGTCGAAACGCTTCACTTCAACTACGCAATCAGCGGCGACAGGCCGGGATGGCGTCCGCTGCGTGCTTTCGACGACGGCCAGCGGACCTTTGTCGAGTTTCCCGCATCGCTGGCGAGCAACGAGGCTCCGCCGCTGTTTCTCGTCGATCGCGAGGGCAAGGCCGAACTGGTGAACTACCGGCTGAGCGGCCGCTTCTACGTCGTCGACCGGATCTTCGACGCCGCCGAACTTCGGCTCGGTCTCAAGAAGCAGCAGATCGTGCGCATCGACCGGATCGCGCCATCGGCTAAGCGGAGGGGCGCATGACCGACGCCACCGCAACCGCGTCAGCCGCATCGGGCTCTCCGCCCCAGTCCGGTCCGGCAAAGCTCGATCCCGAGACTTTGGCCATTCGCTCACGGCCGGCGCGTGCGATCCGCTTCCGCAAGGGTGCGATCATCGGTATCGCGGCGCTTGGATCGGTCAGCCTGATGGGGATCGCCTGGATGGCGCTCAAGCCGCAGGTGTTCCGGCAGGTCGCCCAGGAAAGCGAACTGTCGCAACCGATGTCGAAGTCGGCGTCCGACGCGCTCTCCGGCCTGCCGTCCAGTTACGGCGACGCGCCGAAGCTCGGACCACCACTTCCCGGCGATCTCGGTCGACCGATCCTTCGGGCGCAGCAGCAAGCGGAGGGCGTGGTCCGGCCCGCGCGGGTCGATACCGCCGAAGCCGAACGTCAGCAGCGCCTCGCCGATCTAAAGTCCGCGCGGGAATCGGGATTGATGGCGCAGGTGCAATCGAGCCGTGCTGCTCCCGTCTCGCCGGCCGTCGATCCGTCTGCAGGCGGTCCCGGCACGCCGCCAGCGCCCACCGCAACCGGCACCCGCAAGGAGCAATTCGCGTCCGCGCGCGACAGGGACGGCGACCTCAATTCCGGCAGTTTGGTCGCGCAGGTCTCGCCGAACAGCCTGCTCGCCGGCAGCGTCATCGCGGCGAGCCTGATCACCGGGCTGAACTCCGACCTGCCCGGCATGGTCACGGCGCAGGTGACGAAGAACGTCTTCGACACGGTGACGGGGAATATCCTGCTCGTGCCGCAAGGTGCCCGCCTGATCGGCAGATATGATTCCGTCGTCGCGTTCGGACAGCGTCGCGCATTGGTCGTGTGGCAGCGCCTGATCCTGCCCGATGGCGGTTCGATCCGGCTCGACAACATGCCCGCGACTGATCCTGCGGGCTACGCGGGTCTGACCGACAAGGTCGACTTCCACACCTGGACGCTGCTCAAGGGCGTCGCGATCGCCACTCTGCTCGGGGTCGGCTCGGAACTGTCGATCTCAGGTGAAAGCGATCTCGTCCAGGCGATTCGCGAATCCGCCCAATCGAACACGGCGCGGGCCGGCGACCAGATCACCCAGCGCAATCTGGATATCCAGCCCACCATCACGATCCGGCCGGGTGCGCCGGTTCGCGTGCTGGTGATCCGCGACCTAATCCTTGCGCCGTGGCGCGGAAAGGCAAGCTGACATGGCCGACCTCAAGCTGGGCAAGCTGCCCGACCGAACGCCGGTGAAACTGGCGATCACGATCACTTCCGATTTGCAGGCAGCTCTTCAGAGCTACGCTGCGATCTACGCCCAGACCTATGGCGTCGAAGAGCCGGTCGCCGATCTCGTACCAGCAATGCTGGCTGCATTCCTCGAAAGCGACCGCGTGTTCGTGCGGGAACGCGATGCGCGCGGGCGGGGTCAGAAATGATCGAGCGCGCATGGGAGAAGAAGATCGAGCCGCTGACGGTTCGGGTCTCCACCGCCGTTCGGATCACGGGCCTTAGTCGCTCACGAATCTATGAGCTTATTCAGTCCGGCGATCTCGAGACCGTCAAGGTGGGGCGCGCGACGCTGGTGCAGTATCGCAGCCTCAAGTTGCTGACGGGCAATGTTATCCCGGGCGCTGGCGAGACGGCCGACCTGCGTCAGAGTCCGGCCGGCACGCCGTCGACATAGCCCTCGAACGCATAATCGTTGAGAAACTGGCGTCGCCAGAGAAAGGCGCGATCGATCTCTCCCAACTCGGCTTCGTCGCAAACCGCGGCCCACCCGGCGATGATCTCGCTGGTCTGCCGCTCGACGATCTCGCGTGCATCCTTGTCGCTTAGCAGGAAGGATGAAGCCGAAAGGCGACAATGCTCGAGTAGGCTGCGCCGATCCTCCGCGATCACCGCCATCGCCTGATTCACTTCGCGACCGTTTCGGGCCTGCGGGCAGATGTCATAAGCAGGCGTCAGCGTGAGTGCCTTGCCGTCCCAGAGGGCAGCATGATTGCGCGCGTGATCGTCTGTGTTCCCGACGAGAACGTTGAACACCATTCGCGAGAACAGCTCGCGCAGCGTTTCGCGAGGCTCGACGAAACGCGCACGCACGATCTGCGCGAGTTCGACATAGCTCGCATAATGGGCTTGAAGCTCGGTTAGTTCCAGCATGGTGAGCGCCGACACCATGGCGCTGCGGGTCCAACCTCCCTCGATCTTCGCGCGATCAAAGCGCTGGACGAGAAGAACATCCCTGCCGTTGGCCTGCGTCCGGAGGACCGGCGCGACATTGAGGCCGACCTTTTCAGCGAGACGCATCGCCACATATTCGGATTTGACGACCGCATAGGTATCGTTCGAGGCCGAAAACTTGGCGATGAACTTCGTGCCGTCGTCCTCGATCAGCGCCTTGGGACGTGCGCCACCGATCGAGCTGCCGTGGAACAGCGCCTTTTCCAGACCGGGGGGAATGGGCTCGCCACGCTCGACATGGCCCGCCGCGTCCTGCAGCTCTTCCAGCGTCGCATTGTCCTGCTCGCGCGGCTCATACTTGTCAGCCGACCGCTGGAAGTCGAGCGCGCCGATGCGATCGGATCCGGAGTTGAGCATGAAGGTGAGTTCATCGAAATCGATATCGTTGGCTGCGGCGCCTTGCAGGCCCGTGAGACGATTGATGATGACCCGCCGCCCCCAGGCATCCGGTGCGCCATCACGAAGGCAATTGGCCATGTCGAGCGGCAGGTCAGGCGCGATCGCGCCGCGCTTGAGGTCCAGCTCCGGGGAATAGATCGGGATCGCACCATCGCGCTCCAGATAGGATCGGCCGTATGTGAATATATGGGCGTTGCCATCCCGTTCGATCCTGCCGGCGATGACGGGTTGCACTTCTCCGGGAAGCCAGATCCAGACGAATGCTTCCTTTGCCGCAGGGAGGCCGGCATCCTCTTCAGAAGTCATCGCGCGGCTCCGACCGGGGCTTGCGGACCGATTGCGGCAGCAAAGCCAGTTTGTCGTCGAGGCGCGATATTTCGGGTGCGAGCCGTGAAGGTTCATCCACGAACAGCGGCACCCCCAGCAAAGCGGCGGCTTCGAATACCAGCCCGATCTCGACCTTGGGCTGGCCTTTTTCGATCGACTGGAGCGTGCTGCGCGCGATCCCGATGCGCGCGGCAAGGTCGGTTTCGGTCATCCGGCGCTGCTTGCGCGCGAGGCGGATCGTGCGGCCCAGCAACGCCAGTGCTTCACCCGTGGTGCGCGAATATGTTCGCAGATGCTCTGCCATATTGAACTCCGATGACCGTTACATCAGGCATGAATGCTGTCCACGCCCGATATAACGGTCATTATCCCAATGCGCCTCGCTTTGCAAGCTATGGCTGATATAACCGCCACGAAGGCCCTTCGTGACTTCCACAACAGCCATTAAAAGCGTCGAGTGAAAGCCACCTCATCCTACCCGGCTAGCACTCGGGAAATTGCCCTGCAACACCTTGCCCCCGTCTCGTAGGATATCGAGATAGTCGGACCAGTGCTGCATCATAACCACGCGCTCATCCCAATATTCGCCGCGTGCGTAGGCGCGCCGGACTTGATTGGTGTCCACATGTGCAAGCTGGCGCTCGATCGCATCGGGATTCCACTGGCCCATCTCGTTGAGCAGGGTAGCCGCCATCGCCCGAAAGCCATGCGCGGTCATCTCGTTGGTTGTGTAGCCAAGCTTGCGGAGGCCCTGGTTGACCGCATTCTCCGACATCGCCTTGCGCGGCTTGCCGAGGCAGGGAAACAGGTATTTCCACCAGTGGGTGTGCTCGTGGAGTTCCTTGAGCATCGCGATTACCTGTCGTGACAACGGTACTCGATGCGGCCGGCGCATCTTCATCCGATCGGCCGGGATGAACCAGACCGCCTCTTCCCAGTCGATGTCGGTCCATTCGGCCTGCCTGAGTTCGCCGGGGCGGAGAAGAACATGCGGCGACAGCCGCATGGCCATGACCGTCACCTTGTGCCCGCTGTAGCCGTCGATCGCCCGGAGCAGCTTGCCGACCTCGGACGGCCTCGTGATCGCGGCGAAATGCTTGACCTTCGGCGCTGCGATAGCGCCGCGCAGATCGGCCGCCACGTCCTTGTCGCAGCGAACCGTCGCCACGCCATAGCGGAAGACGCGGCTCAGCACGCTTCGCATCCGCCGCGCGCTTTCATAGGCTCCGGTAGCCTCGACCTTCCGCAGAACCGCGAGCGCCTCGTGCGGTGTGATCTGCGCGATAGGGATGCTGCCGATCACGGGGTACGCTTTCGCAAGTAGCCACGCGATCTTTTCGATCGTCACCTTCGCAAGGCCGTCCCGCTCGCATTTGACGAGCCATTCCTCGGCCACCGCCTGGAAGGTGTTGGCCGCAGCATACTTGGCAGCGATGCGAGAGCGCTTCTTCTCCAGTGCAGGATCGATCCCGTTCGCCACGAGCTTCTTGGCATCGTCGCGCCGGACGCGGGCATCCGCCAAGCTTATGGTCGGCCACCCTCCGAGATGAAGCGTCTTCTGCTTGTCCAAGAAACGGTACTTGAAGCGCCACAGCTTCGAGCCATTTGGCCGGACGGTGAGATAGAGGCCTTGAGAATCGGAGAGGGCGTACTCCTTGTCCCTCGGCTTGGCGGCGTTGATCTGGATGTAGGTCAGCATGGTCGTTTTCCCAGCAAAGCCGGGTCGATCCGTGGACCACAAAAGAACCACCAAAGGGGGGGTGGTTTCTGGTGCTCTCAGCCGGATGTCGCCGGACGGTGTCTGGCGATTCTCGGTCTAGAAATGCTGTGAAACCAGCCGCTTACTGGACTTATCTGGACGTATCCAGAGCCAGTATTGGTGCCCAGAAGAGGACTCGAACCTCCACGACCTTGCGATCGCCAGCACCTGAAGCTGGTGCGTCTACCAATTCCGCCATCTGGGCACGGGGTAGGAGTGCGCCTCTAACGGCGGCCTCCAGACCTGTCAACGCGGCAATGCGTTTTTTTTGAACTTTCACGGGAAAGGGCTATTTTTGCCGTCAAAACATGGCAATCCGGGGCCATGCCGTGCCCCGGTCCGCAGCGATGGAGCCTTTGAAACTTGAACGCGCCCGAATCTTCCCCCCAATTTCTTGCGCGTGCCGACGGGCTGCGCCTCGCCTATCGCCATCGTCCGGGGCAGGGGCCGACCATCACCTTCCTGCCGGGCTACATGTCCGACATGGAAGGGAGCAAGGCGATCGCGCTCGACGCCTGGGCCGCCGAGCAGGGCAGGGCGATGCTGCGGCTCGACTATGCCGGTTGCGGCGCCAGCGAGGGCCGGTTCGAGGACGGCACGCTCGCCAGCTGGCGTGACGATGCTCTGGCCCTGATCGACGGGCTGACGCAGGGACCGCTGCTGCTGGTCGGATCGTCGATGGGCGGCTGGCTGGCGCTGCTGATCGCGCTGGCGCGCCCGGAACGGGTCATGGGACTGGTCGGCATCGCCGCCGCGCCCGACTTCACGCAGTGGGGTTTTACCGATGCCGACAAGGCGTTGCTGGCGACCGAGGGGCGGATCGAGGAACCCACGCCTTATGGCGACCATCCCTATGTAACGACGCTGGCCTTCTGGCAGTCCGGTCAGGCGCATAGGCTGCTGGACGATGCAATCGCGATCGACTGCCCGGTCCGGCTGCTCCAGGGCCAGTGCGATAGCGATGTCCCCTGGGAGATCGCGTTGCGCACGGCTGATCGGCTGCGTTCATCCGATGTGCAGACGCTGCTCATTAAGGATGGCGACCATCGCCTTTCCCGCGACGGCGACATCGCCCTGCTGATCCGCACCGTCGCTGCTCTTCTGGACAATCGCTGATGCCCGTCATCCTCCCCCTCCTGATGTTCATGCAGGCCTATGATCCCGAGATCGAGGCGGTGATGCGCAATAGCCGCAAGAAGAAGGAGGATGCTGCAGCGGCGGCCGCCTCCGCAGCGTCGGTACAGCAGGCCGCGGCCGCCCGTTCGGCGCCCGATGCCGATGGCCGCATCCCGGTCCCGGCGAAATTTGCCGGACCGTTCCAGGCCTGCCTCGACCAGGCGCTGGAATCGCCGGACAAGGCGATCACCTTCGCCCAGAATTGGCGGATCGACGGCGGCAGCTTCTACGCCCGCCACTGCATGGGCTTTGCCCTGTCGCGGGCGGAGCGCTGGGGGCCGGCGATCGTCGCCTTCGAACAGGCGGCGGAGGAAGCCGAGCGCGGCGGCGAGATCGTGCAGAGCGCACGCCTCTGGGGCCAGGCCGGCAATGCCGCCCTTGCCAGCGGCGACGCGAAGAAGGCGCGGGAGGATTTCGACGCGGCACTGGCGCGCGGCCTGCCCGACGGCATGGAAAAGGGCGAACTGCATCTCGATCGCGCCCGCGCGCTGGTGGCGCTGGGCGATACGGATGGCGCGCGCGGTTCGCTCGATACCGCGCTGACCCAGGCGCCCAAGGATCCGCTCGCCTGGCTGCTGTCGGCTACGCTGGCGCGCCGCACCGGCGAACTGTCACTGGCCCAGGCGCATATCGCCCGCGCCGTGCAATTGTCGCCCGATGATGCCTCGGTCGCGCTGGAGGAGGGCAATATCGCCGTCCTGACCGACCATGCCGACATCGCCCGCTCGGCCTGGCAGCGTGCGGCCAGATTGTCGCCGGACTCGCCTACGGGCAAGGCAGCGGCGGAAAATCTGGGACGTCTGGAACCGGAGGCAACGGCACCCAAGCCGGCGGGCTGATTGATCAGCAAGACTTTGTCACGGAACCCCCGTCCGATCCCGCCCGTTCGCCGACCGAGCGGGATAACGGAACGGATGGTGATGATATGACTGGCAAATTTTCCCGCATGATGGCGCTCGGCCTGTTGCTGGCTGGCGCGACCTCGCTCACTGCCTGCTCGCGCGGTGCAACCCGCGGTGGCCTGATCGGTGGCGCAGGCGGCGCGGTGATCGGCAGCGCGACCGGTCTCGGCACCACCGAGGGCGCTGTCATCGGTGGCACTGCCGGTGCGATCATCGGCGACAAGAGCGACTGTTCGAAGAAGGACCGCCGTCGGGGCCGCTGCTGACCCTATTTCAGGTAGAAATCCACGGTCGTGACGACGCGCACCTTCTTGTAGGGCGTGTCGCTCGATCCGTCGCCGCCCTCGCCGTCGCGCGGGTCGATCGAGAAATAGCCCTGGGTCGCGCTCTTGATGCCGCCGACGCCGGAGCCTGAGTCCTTGGCGAACTGTTCGGCTGCCGCGCGCGCATCCCGCGTCGCCGCCGCCACCATCGGTGGTTTGAGGTCGTTGAGCCTGGTGAAGCTGTAGCGCATCCCCGATCCTTCCTGCAGCGTCACGCCGCGCCGGACCAGGTCGAACTGCTGCGCGACGGCGCGCTGGGCGCGGGCAATGTCGGTCGTGCGCAGCAGCATCCGCTGGGTGATGGTGATATTGTTAATGCCATTGTTGAGATATTGGTTCACGCCCGCGCCGACCGGGGTCAGCGCATCAGGCTTGAACCCCAGGCTGGCGAAATAGGCCTTCAGTTCCTGGGTATTGGCGTCGATTTCCGCCCGTACCGTCGGCAGGTCGGTGCCGGTCGCCGAATAGCTGATCGACCAGGTGGCCAGGTCGGCGGTCACGTCCTTTTCGGCCAGGCCTCGCACCGTGACCGATCGGTCCGCCGCCCTCGCGCGCTTGAGGCCGTCACCCAGCAGGTAACCGCCCGCGATCACGCCGACCGCCAATACCGCCGCCGAACCCAGCAGCACCTTGTCCCGCATTTCCAGAGCCATGATCGCTTTCCTCTTCCGCCGGGCCGGTCCTGGTCCTATCTAGGGAGCTATCTGCCAATCTACCGATGAACCGTTGCTTTATGGCGACGAACGGAGAAAGCCTTGCTCAAATATCTGCACACGATGATCCGCGTCACGGATCTCGACAAGACCATCGGCTTTTTCGAGCTGCTCGGCCTCAGCGAAGTCAAGCGCTTCGACAGCGAGGCGGGCCGCTTCACCCTCGTCTATCTGGCCGCGCCGGGTGACGAGGACGCGCAGGTGGAACTGACCTACAACTGGCCGCCGCAGGATGGCAGCCCGGCGGAAGTCTATGATGGCGGCCGCAATTTCGGCCATCTCGCCTATCAGGTCGACAATATCTACGAGACCTGCCAGCGGCTGATGGACGCCGGCATCATCATCAACCGCCCGCCGCGCGATGGCCACATGGCCTTCATCCGCACCCCCGACAATATCTCGGTCGAACTGCTGCAGGACGGCCGGCTCGACCCGGCCGAACCCTGGGTGTCGATGCCCAATATCGGGGCCTGGTAAGCCGATGCTGCAGGTCGTCCGCGTCCCTGTCCTCTCGGACAATTATGTCTGGCTGTTGCATGATGATGCCAGCGGCCAGACGGTCGCGGTCGACCCGTCGGTCGCCGACCCCGTGCTGGCGGCGGCTGCGGAACGCGGCTGGACCATCGACCAGATCTGGAACACTCATTGGCACCCCGATCATGTCGGCGGCAATGCCGGTATCAAGGCTGCGACCGGCTGCCTCATCACCGGCCCGGCCGCCGAAGCGGCGAAGATCGACACGCTCGACCGGCAGGTGGGGGAGGGGGACAGCGTCCGCATCGGCGATCATGTCGCCATGGTGATGGCGGTGCCCGCCCATACCGCCGGCCATATCGCCTATCATCTGGCCGATGACGCGATCCTCTTCGTCGGCGACACGCTCTTCGCCATGGGCTGCGGCCGCCTGTTCGAAGGGACAGCGGCGCAGATGTTCGCCAATATGCAGCGGTTCAAGGCGCTGCCGGGCGATACCATCGTCTATTGCGCCCATGAATATACCGAGAGCAACGGCCGTTTCGCGCTGACGGTGGAGCCGGACAATGCCGCGCTTCAGGCGCGCATGGCGGATGTCGTTGCTGCCCGTGCGCATGGCGAGCCGACAGTGCCCACGACGATCGCGCTGGAACGCGACACCAACATCTTCATGCGCGCGCGGGACGTCGCCCAACTGGCGGAGCGGCGCGCCGGCAAGGACGCATTTTAGGCGCGGTCCTCGACGGATTCCGCGCTATCATGGCGTCCTGTTTGCAAGGACATGGATGGAGAGAGGCGATGCGCGCATGGATATGTCTGGCCCCGCTGGCGCTGGCGGCCTGCAGCGGCACTTATGAGCCCACCCCGCTGACCGAGAAGCAGGCGGCCAAGATGGACAAGGCGCTGGCCGGACTGGTGCCGGGCGACAAGGTGACCTGCGTCAACCGAGAGCCGCAGACCAATTTCACCGTCATCAGCGGCAATACGCTGCTGTACAGGGTCAGCCGCAAGCTCATCTACAAGAATGAACTGATCGGCAGCTGTAATGGCCTGGCCCGCGGCGACACGATGATCGTGCGCACCTTCGGTTCGCAATATTGCCGGGGCGACATCACGAGCAGCGCGGACCTGACGATCGGCATTCCGACCGGCAATTGCGCGCTGGGCGATTTCATTCCCTATCGTCCGCCGGCCCCGTAAGCCCGATTGGACGCGCCTACCCCTTGTAGAGCGCGTCCAGCCGGTCCTGATAGCGTTTGCGGATGACATGGCGCCGGATCTTCATCGACGGCGTCAGCTCCTCATTCTCGATCGCGAACGGCTCATCCGCCAGGATGAAGCGGCGCACCCGCTCGATCACCGACAGATCGTCATTGACCCGATCGACCGCCGCGCGCAGCGCCGCCAGATAGGTCGGATCATCGGTGATGCCCTTGATCGGCCGGCCATTGGCGGCCGCCCATTCCATCGTCCATTCCGAATCCGGCACCAGCAGGCCGACCAGATGCGGGCGACGATCGCCATAGACCATCGCCTGGCCGATCTCCGGCTGCAGCGTCAGCATGCCCTCGACCTTCTGCGGCGACACATTGTCGCCCTTGTCGTTGACGATCAGATCCTTCTTGCGGTCGGTGATGCGGATGCGGCCGCGATCGTCGATCTCGCCAATGTCACCGGTATGCAGCCAACCATCCTTCAGCACCTTCTCGGTCTCGGCCGGGTTGCGCCAATAGCCGTGCATCACCAGCTCGCCGCGCACCAATATCTCGCCATCCTCGGCGATCTTGACCTCGACGCCGTCCAGCGGCGGGCCGACCGTGTCCATCGCGATGCCGGCGGCGGGGCGGTTGCAACTGATCACCGGCCCGGCCTCGGTCTGGCCATAGCCCTGCAGCAGCATCAGCCCCATTGCCTCGAAGAACAGGCCGACATCCGGGTTCAGCGGCGCTCCGCCCGACACCAGCGCCTTCATCCGCCCGCCGAACCGCGCACGAATCTTGGGGATCAGGGTGCGCGACAGCAGCGCCTTCATCGGCAGGTCGACGATCGACGACTTGCCCTGCTGTTCCTTGGCGGCGATGCGCAGGGCCTGGTTGAGCAGATAGGTGGGGAATTTGCCCTGCTTCTCGATCGACTTGATGATGCGGGTGCGCAGCACCTCGAACAGGCGCGGCACCACGACCATGATGGTCGGCCGGGCTTCCTCGATATTGCTGGCCAGCTTCTCCAGCCCTTCGGCATAATAGATCTGCCCGCCCAGCAGCATCGGCAGGAACTGGCCGCCGCTATGCTCATAGGCGTGGCTCAGGGGCAGGAAGGACAGGAAAACCTCGTCGCCCCAGCCGAAATCCTCCAGCACCACCTGTCCCGCGCCTTCGACATTGGCCAGGATCGCGCCATGATGCTGCATCACGCCGCGCGGGGCGCCGCCGGTGCCGCTGGTATAGATGATGCACGCCTGGTCGCTGCGCGCGGCGGTCTGGGCCAGCGCGCAGGCATCGACATCGGCTGGATGGGCGGCGATCAGGTCGGACCACAGGCGGCAGGTATAATTGCCCTGCGCACCGCGGATCGGCTCCATCGGAATGACCAGGCTGACCTGCGATCGCAGCACCGCCGGCATCAGCGTCGTCGCCAGCTTGGCGGTCGACACGATCACCGCGCGCGCGCCGCTGTCGGTCAGGATATGCTGATGGTCGCGCGTCGTATTGGTGGTGTAGGTCGGCACCGTGATGCAGCCGGCGGCCATGATCGCCAGATCGGCGATGCAGAATTCCGGGCGATTTTCGCTGACCAGCATCACCGGGTCGCCGGGCTTCAGCCCTTCCGCCTTCAGCCCGGCCGCCATCGCTGCCACCTGGCGCGCGACTTCGGCCCAGCTCAGCGACTGCCAAGTCCCTTGCGTCTTGCGCCACAGGAAGGGTGCGTCGCCCTTTTCCTTGGCGCGGGCAAAGAACATGGTGACCAGATTGGGGAAACGTTCGATCGCCCTCACAGGCTCAACTCCTCTTACATCGGCGCGTCTGCCGCGCGCCTGCAGCGCCAGCTGGCTATAGCCCGGCCTTGCCGTAACGGCCATGCACAATAACGGGTTTCGGCGCATATCGCTGCGTCGAATCGGGAAAGCGCGCGCTCTAGAAAGGCTGGCCGAATGGCGCAAGCGCCAATGGGATCAGTCGAACAGCCCGTCCTGCGACCCGGCCGGGGGATTGAGGCCCAGATGCTTCCAGCCCGGCCCGTTGAGGCAACGCCCCCGCGCGGTGCGGGCGATCAGCCCCAACTGGATCAGATAGGGTTCGACCACTTCCTCGATCGTGTCGCGCGCTTCGGACAGACCGGCCGCCAGCGTCTCGACCCCCACCGGACCACCGCGATAGATGTCGGCGATCATGTGCAGATAGCGCCGGTCCATCAGGTCGAGGCCGAGATGATCGACCTCCAGCCGTTGCAGCGCCGCGTCCGCCACCTTGGCATCGACGGTCGGGGCGCCGGCGACGTTTGCAAAGTCGCGCACCCGGCGCAGCAGCCGCCCGGCGATGCGCGGCGTCCCGCGCGACCGGCGGGCGATCTCGATCGCGCCATCCGACGTGATCGCCAGGTCCAGCAGCCGCGCCGCGCGCCGGACCACCAGTTCCAGTTCGTCCACTGTGTAGAATTGCAATCGCACCGGAATGCCGAACCGATCGCGCAGCGGCGTCGTCAGCAGCCCCTGGCGCGTGGTCGCGCCGACCAGGGTGAAGCGCGGCAGGTCGATGCGCACCGACCGGGCCGACGGTCCCTCGCCGATCATCAGGTCGAGCGCCCGGTCCTCCATCGCGGGATAGAGTACTTCCTCGACCGCCGGATTGAGCCGGTGAATCTCGTCGACGAACAGGACATCGCCTTCGTCCAGATTGGTGAGCAGGGCGGCTAGGTCGCCCGACTTGGCGATCACCGGGCCGGACGTCGCGCGGAACCCCACGCCCATTTCCTTGGCGACGATCTGCGCCAGCGTCGTCTTGCCAAGACCCGGCGGGCCAAAGAACAGCACATGGTCCAGCGCCTCGCCACGGGTGCGCGCCGCCTGGATGAAGATGCGCAAATTCTCGCGCGCCGCCTGCTGCCCGACAAATTCGTCGAGCGACTTGGGCCGCAGCGCCGCATCGACGTCCTCGGCCCGGCGGGCCGGGGTGATCAGGCGATCGTCTTCGCTCACTTCGCCGCCTTCCGCAGTGCCAGGCGGACCAGCGCGTCAAGGCTGGCGCCGTCGCCCAGTTCCTCTTCGGCGGCGGCCACCGCGCCGCTTGCCTCGGCCGGCTTGAAGCCCAGATTCTGCAGCGCCGACAGCGCGTCGGCGGCAAAGCTGCCGGTCGGCAGCGCAACCACGCCCGGCATGCCCGGCGCCCCGGCCGGTGCCGCGCCGATCTTGTCCTTCAGCTCATTGACGATGCGCTGGGCCAGCTTGGGGCCGACGCCATTGGCGCGCGCGATCATCGCCTTGTCGCCCATCATGATCGCACGATGCAGCTCCAGCGGCTCCAGCGCCGACAATATCGCCAGCGCCACGCGCGATCCCACGCCCTGCACATGGGTCAGCAGCCGGTACCAGTCGCGCTCCTCGGCACGGGCAAAGCCGACCAGCCGGATCGAATCCTCGGCCACCAGCATCTCGGTATGGATGGTCACCGCCTCGCCCACCGGGCCGAGCGCCGCCAGCGTCCGCGACGACGCGCCGACCAGATAGCCGACCCCGCCGACATCGATGATGGCATGGTCGATGCCCGTGCTGTCCAGCCGTCCTTTGAGTTTCGCGATCATCGCCATTGCCCCATGGTCATGATCTGTTCTTTACAGCCTCTTGCGCCCCGCGCCAGACAAAAGCGCATGGCGGGTCGGGCACCAAATGGCGGCCCGTGCGTAATGCCGGTCGATTGCCATCCGCCAGAGGACCAAGAGACGATGCTGATGACCGCGCCGATGCTGACCCCGAAGGATTTCGAATTTCCCGCGATCATGCTGTCGGGCGTGGTCGACCATGGCATGTATCTGCATTTCAAGAATTGCCTGTCCACCGCGCCGCAGCAGGGGCTGGTGGTGGTTGAAATCTCCACCTTGGGCGGCGATCCGGAGATCGCGCGGATGATGGGGGAGGATATCCGCTTCCATTCGGACCTCTATCCCGAACGGCGGCTGGTCTTCCTCGGCAAGACCGCCGTCTATTCCGCCGGCGCCACCTTCATGAGCTTCTTCGCCACCGAGAATCGCTATCTGACGCGCGGCACCCGGCTGATGATCCATGAGCGGCTCATCACCAAGAACATCCATCTCGAAGGGCCGCTCTCCACCTGCATCGCTACATTGAAGGCTTCGCTCCACGAGATCGAGGCGTCGATCGCGATCCAGAATGAGGGCTTTGCCAATCTGATCCTGGGATCGCAGGTGACGATGGAGGAGGTGCTGCAGCGTGCGCCGGAAAACTGGTATCTGGAAGCCAATGAGGCCGCCGCGCTGGGCCTGGTGGCGACCGTGCTCTAAACGCTTGCGCGGCGGCATTTTCAGGCCTTTGATGCGCCATGGCCAAGACGCAGAAGCGATCCACCCTCTTTCCCTGGCGCTATGGCATGTTCCTCATGCTGCTGTTGTCGATCGCGCCGTTGATGCTGTGGCTGCCCTGGCATGAGGCGGTGATGGGCGGGTTCGACCTTGCCGCCATCGCCTTCTGCCTCGCCGCCGTGCCGCTGATCGATTCCGATCCGGCCCAGATGCGGCGCAAGGCCGTGCTCAATGACGCGAACCGGCAATTGATGCTGCTGCTGACCGGGGTGGTGTGCATTGTCATCCTGGTTGCGGTCGGCGTCGCCGCCAGCGCGCCGGGCCATCCCGATGCGGAAAGTGTCGTGCTGCTGCTGGCGACGCTCGTCATCGCCTGGCTCTTTTCCAACCTCGTCTATGCGATGCACTATGCCCATGCCTTCTACCTCGCTGATGAGAAGGGCAAGGATGCGGGCGGCCTGGATTTCCCGGACACGGACGAGCCGGTCTATTGGGACTTCCTCTATTTCGGCTTCACCCTGGGCATGACCTTCCAGACCTCCGACGTGTCGATCACCTCGACCGGGATGCGCCGCACGGTGACGCTCCATTGCCTCGCCGCCTTCGTCTTCAACCTCGGCATCCTCGCCTTCACCATCAACGTACTGGGCGGCTGAGCAATGGGCTTCATGGCTTGCTTACCAATATCGGCTATAAGCCCGGTCCCATGAGCAAGAGCGCCGATCCCTGCCCCAAATCCGCCGTCAGCCATGGTGTCGGCATTGCCGGCCTGGTCGGCCTCGGCCTGTGGACCCTGGTGGCGCGCCATTATGGCATGAACGGTCCCAATGCGGGGCTGGCCGCGGTGGTCGCCTGTGGCATACCGATGGTGCTCTGGTCGCTGCTGGTGGACAAGGTGCATCGCAACCCCAGCACCGGCGTCGACTGGAACGCGCCGGCTCGCTCGGTCCGCAGCATGCTCGACATCAGCCTGGTGAAGATTGCGGGCCTGTGGGCCACATGGCTCGCGATTGCCGTCTGCTACTGCATCGGCCGCTGGTATTGGACCGGCAGCTATCGCTTCTCCATGGATCTGCTGATGGCGGCGGCGCCCTGGCTGCTCTTGCTGTCCATCCCCTATGTCATCTGGCTCGACCGCCGGCTGGTCGAACCGCGCGATGCCTGTTTCGCCTTCGGCCAATGGGTCATTGGCGGCGCAGCCGGCAAGGCGGACATGGCGCAGGTCGCCAACCATGCCCGCGCCTGGGCGGTGAAGGGCTTTTTCACCGCCTTCATGATCAGCATCGTGCCGGGCAATTTCGCCAGCGTCATCGACTGGCGGCTCGACGGCCTGCTCCATAATCCGGTCGCGCTGACCGGTTTCCTGATCGGCATCATGTTCATGATCGACGTCTGCATGGCGACGGTCGGCTATCTGCTGACGATGAAGCCGCTGGATTCGCATATCCGCACCGCCAATCCCTATCTGGGCGGCTGGCTCGCGGCTTTGCTCTGCTATCCGCCCTTCGTCATGATGGGGGCGGGCGGCCCGTTCGACTATCATGGCGGCGGCGCCGAATGGGATGTCTGGACGCGGGGCATGCCGGCGCTGCAATGGGGGCTGGGCGCCTTGCTGGTGCTGCTGACCGCCATCTATGCCTGGGCGACGGTCGCCTTCGGCATCCGTTTCTCCAACCTCACCCATCGCGGCATATTGACCCATGGGCCTTATCGCTGGACCCGTCACCCGGCCTATCTGACCAAGAATCTCTTCTGGTGGTTCTCGTCGCTGCCCTTCCTCACCACCACGGGCAGCCTGACCGACATGGTGCGCAATTGCGCGCTGCTGGGGGTGACCAACGCTGTCTATTATTGGCGGGCCAAGACGGAGGAGCAGCATCTGTCCGCCGATCCCGCCTATCAGGCCTATAGCGATTGGATGGCGCGCAATGCCCCGGTGCCACGCTTCTTCGCCTGGGTCGTCGGCCGCAAGCCGGACGCGCCACGGGAAACCCAGCCCGCCGAATGACCGGCGGGCCGGGTAGGATCAGAAGCTTTCCTCGGCATAGACGCGGCTGACATCGCCGCCCCATTCGCCATGATAGCGGTCGAGCAGCCGCTCGGCCGGGGTCTTGCCGGTGGCGATCACTTCATCGAGCGCCGACAGATAGCCGGTCTCATTGTCGCCCGCGGCGTTGAACCGCTGGCGCGCGGCCAGACCCGAGCGGGCGATATCCAGCACCTGCGGCGCGATGTCGCGCAGCGTGCGCCCGCCCGGCACCGGCGCGTCGAGGCCCAGCTTCGGCACGGAATCGCGCAGCACCTGCCGCTCTTCCATGCTCCAGTCCTTGACCAGATCCCAGGCCGCGTCGAGCGCACCCTGATCATAGAGCAGGCCGACCCACAGGGCCGGCAGCGCGCAGATGCGTCTCCACGGTCCGCCGTCGGACCCGCGCATTTCCAGGAAGCTCTTGAGGCGCACTTCGGGGAAGGCGGTGGAGAGATGATCCTCCCAATCCTTCTCGGTCGGCTTCTCGCCGGGCAGCACCGACAGCTTGCCGTCCAGGAAGTCGCGGAAGGAAAGCCCCGCCGCATCGATATATTTGCCGTCGCGATAGACGAAATACATCGGCACATCGAGCGCATAGTCGGCATAGCGCTCGTAACCGAAGCCATCCTCGAACACGAAGGGCAGCATGCCGGTGCGCTGCGGGTCGGTGTCCGACCAGATATGGCTGCGATAGGACAGGAAGCCGTTCGGCTTGCCCTCGGTGAAGGGCGAATTGGCGAACAGCGCGGTGCCCAGCGGCTGCAGCGCCAGCGAGACGCGGAACTTCTGCACCATGTCCGCCTCGCTGCCATAATCGAGGTTGGTCTGGATGGTGCAGGTGCGCAGCATCATGTCCAGGCCCATCGATCCCACGCGCGGCATGTGCCGCAGCATGATGTCGTACCGACCCTTGGGCATGATCGGCAGCTCGGCGCGGGTCTTGTCCGGCCACATGCCCAGACCCAGGAAGCCCAGCCCCAGCATGTCGCCGACATATTTCACCTGTTCCAGATGGCGGCCGGTCTCGGCGCAGGTCTGGTGCAGATTGTCGAGCGGCGCACCGCTCAGTTCCAGCTGGCCCGCCGGTTCCAGGCTGATCGTGCCGTCGGCGCCGGACAAGGCGATGATATTCTCGCCCTCGAACACCGGGCTCCAGCCATAGCGGGTCAGGCCGATCAGCAGCGTGTGGATGCCGCCCTTTTCCTCATAGGCCGGGGCGTGATGGTCCTTCGTCGAATAGACGAATTTCTCGTGTTCGGTGCCGATCCGCCAGCGATCCTTGGGCTTGGCGCCCTTGGCAAAGGCCGCGATCAGCTGATCGCGGCTTTCGATGACGGGATCATGTCCGCCTGAGTCTGTTCTGGTGCTCATGCCCCGCCCTTAGTCTTTCCCCTTTGCGCGTCAAATCGAGGCGCGAATGCGACAGATAAGGCAGGCCTATGTCCGCTTCAATTGGTTGCGGAAGAAAACCATTAGCCCCAGTCGCCATTCACCGTCATCCAGGCCGCCGTCGCGGCGATCGCGGCCGTCTCCGCGCGCAGGATTCGCGGGCCAAGCGACACCGGCACCGCGCCCGGCGTCGCCCGGATCGCCTCGCGCTCGGCCGGGTCGAATCCGCCCTCCGGCCCGACCAGGAAGGCCGCCGGGCCGGGATGGGCGCGCAAGGTTTCGTCCAGCGATGCCCCGCCGGTCTCGTCGGCGAAGAACAGATGCCGCTCGGCCGACCAGCCCTTCAGCAGCGCGTCGAGCTTCATCATTTCGGTCAGCTCGGGCAGGGCGGTGCGGCCGCATTGCTCGGCCGCCTCGACCAGATGGGCGTGCAGCCGGTCGAGATTGAGCTTGTCGACCACCGCCCGCCGGGTCAGCACCGGCTGCAGTCGCGCCACGCCCAGTTCGCACGCCTTTTCCGCGATCAGGTCGATCCGCCCCTTCTTGATCGGCGCGCAGCACAGCCAGAAATCGGGCACCACCTCCGGCGGCTTGGTTTGCTGCACGCATTCCAGCACCAGGTCGCGCTTGCGGATATCGCGCGCCCGCGCCGCCCATTCGCCCGACTTGCCGTCGAACAGCAGCACGATATCGTCCGGCTTCACCCGCATCACGCTGATGAGGTAATGGGCGCCGTTGCCATCCACCGGCACGGCGACCCCTTCGCCCAGCAGCGTTTCGACATGCAGGCGCGGGGCGCTCTGCGGCGGCCAGGCGGGGGTAGCGGTCATTTTGTCTCGTCCATTCCGGCCGCGCTTGTCGTCGGCCCGATCTTCCCTAAAGAGGAAAGCGCGTTCCCGACAAGCGCGGGACGAACGGAGTTGCAGTGAATCAGTCGATCGTCCCCGACAGCGAAGCGCGCGGCCTGCTTGCGCGCCTGCCGGAAACCCCGCGAATCCTGGCCTCGCTGGCCCGACTCGACCGGCCGATCGGCTGGTGGCTGCTATTCTGGCCCGGCGCCTGGGCGGTGGCGCTGGCGGGCGGCGCCTTTGTCCGCTGGCCGCTGATCCTCTGGCTGCTGCTCGGCAGCATCGCGATGCGCGGCGCGGGCTGCGTCTTCAACGACATCGTCGATCGCGATCTCGACGCGCGGGTCGCGCGCACCGCCGCCCGGCCGCTCGCCAGCGGCGCGATGTCGGTCAAGACCGCCTGGGCCTGGCTGCTCGCGCTCTGCCTGATCGGCCTGATCGTGCTGTTTCAGCTCAGCGGCTATGCCCAGGTCGTGGCGCTCGGCTCGCTGGCGCTGGTCGCCGCCTATCCCTTCATGAAGCGGATCACTGGCTGGCCGCAGGTCTGGCTCGGCATCGTCTTTTCCTGGGCGGCGCTGGTCGGCTGGAGCGAGATTGCCGGCGCGCTGACCCTGCCGGGCCTGTGCCTCTATGCCGGCTGCATCTTCTGGGTGCTGGGCTATGACACCATCTATGCGCTGCAGGACCGGGAGGATGACGCGCTGATCGGCATCGGCTCCAGCGCCTTGTCGATGGGCCGCCATGTCCGGGGCGGGGTGACGCTCTGCTATCTCGTCGCGCTTGCGCTCTGGGCCTCTGCTATCTGGCAGGTCCGGCCGCAGTTGCTGGCGCTGATCGCGCTGGCGCCGATGGCGGCCCATCTGCTCTGGCAGGTCGGCACACTGAAGGAAGACGGCACCGATCCGCTCGTCAAATTCCGCTCCAACCGTTTTGCAGGATTGCTGATGTTCCTTGCCTGTCTGGTCGTCGGGAGTGCCGGCGCATGAGCATGACCGGTCTGCCCACCCCCGGCGCGGATTGCTGGCGCATCGAACAGGCGGTGCGCGCCAGCGTGATCGTCGATGCCGACGCCTATTTCCGCCATGCCCGCGCCGCGATGTTGAAGGCGAAGAAGCGGATCATGCTGATCGGCTGGGATTTCGATGCCGCCATCAGCCTGATCCGCGAGGACCAGGCCGATGATGGCGCGCCGGTGGTGATCGGCGACTTCATCAGCTGGCTGGTGGAACGCACGCCGGACCTGGAAATCTATCTGCTGCGCTGGGACATGGGCGCGATGAAGTCGATGGTCCGGCCGACCAACCTCTTCACCACGCTCAAATGGATGGCCCATCCGCGCGTCACGGTGAAGCTGGACGGCCATCATCCCCCCGCCGCCTCGCATCACCAGAAGATCGTGGTGATCGACGATTGCTTCGCCTTTTGCGGCGGCATCGACATGACCGGCGACCGCTGGGACACGCGCCATCATCGCGACGAGGATCCTGCCCGTCGCCATCCCGACGGCTCGCCCTATGGCCCCTGGCATGATGCGACCACCGCCTTGCAGGGGCCGGTGGCGATGGCGCTGGGCGACCATGCCCGCGCCCGCTGGGTCGGCGCCGGCGGTGATGAACTGGCCCCGGTCGAGGGTGAATATGATTGCTGGCCCGACGCGCTGCCGGTCCATTTCGAGCATGTCGATGTCGCCATTGCCCGCTCCGCGCCGAAGATGGACGATCAGGACGAACTGATCGAGATCGAGAAGCTCTATCTCCACCAGATCGCGGCCGCCCGGCACTGCATCTATGCCGAAAGCCAATATTTCGCCTCGCGTCGCATTGCCGAGGCGATCGCCAAGCGGCTGGGTGATCCGGACGGACCGGACATCGTCATCATCAACCCGCTCCAGGCCGATGGCTGGCTGGAACAGCAGGCGATGGACACCGCTCGCGCCCGCCTGTTCGAGGCGCTCAAGGAGCGTGACCCGCATGGCAAGCTGCGCATCTACCACCCCTTCACCACGCGCGGCGCCCCCATCTATGTCCATGCCAAGATATTGATCGTCGACGATCGGCTGATCCGCGTCGGATCGTCCAACATGAACAACCGCTCGATGCGGCTCGATACCGAATGCGACGTGGTGATCGACACCGCGCTGCCCGGCAATGACGGCCGGCAGGAGGCGATCTTGGCCATTCGCGACGACCTGATCGCCGAACATCTCGACTTGCCGCGCGAACGGGTGTCGGCGGTGATCGCCCAGCGCGGCCTGATCGCCGCGATCGAGGAATTGCGCACCAAGCCGGGTCGCACCCTGCGCCCCTATGAGGTGCCGGACCTCGCCGATGTCCAGGCCTGGCTCGCCGACAATGAGGTGCTTGATCCCGAAGGCCCGGACGAGATGTTCGAAGCGGTCAGCGAGCGCGGCCTGTTCCGCCGGATGAAGGGCTGGTTCGGCCGGAGCTAAACTATAGTGAGGGCAGTCGCGATCCGCTCCACCGCGATCGCGAAGCCTTCGGCCTGCTGCGCGAAGCCCAGCCGGATATGCGCCGGTTGACCGAAGCAGTCGCCCGGCGCCAGCAGCACACCCTGCGCCGCCAGCGCCTCGCACAGCGGTCGGCTGTTGCGCCCGTCGCCCAGCCAGGGGAAGGCGGTGGTGCCCCCCTGCGGCCGCACCCATTGCAGCTTGCCGTCGGCTTCCGCGATCAGTCGGTCGAGGACAGCGATGTTGACAGTGGCAACGGCCTTCAACCGATCGGTGATGGCCGCGCTATGCTCCAGCGCATGGGTCGCCAGCCGCTCCAGCAGCGGCGAACTGCTGATCGTGAAATAACTGCGCGCGTCGATGATCCGGGCGCGCTGCGCGGCGTCGGGCGCGATGATCCACCCCATCCGCAATCCCGGCAGCGACAGCGCCTTGGACATGTCGCTGGTGACATAGGCGTTGGGGATGCCGGCGGCCGATTTCTGCGCGTCGCCGAAATAGAGCGGATGATAGACCTCGTCGACCAGCAGCGGCACGCCGCGCTCGGCCAATGCCGCCGCCAGCCGTGCGATCTCCGCGCGCGGCATCACCGATCCGCTGGGATTATGCGGCGTATTGACCACCACCCCGGCGGTGTCGCCATCGACCAGCGCCAGGATCGCATCCACATCCTGCGCAAAGCCGGTCTCACGCGTCAGCGCATAGGGCCGCGTCCCCAGCCCCCAGGCCTGCGCCACCGCCGCATAGGCCGGATAGCCGGGATCCGGCATCAGCATATGCGCGCCCGGCCGCGCGGCTAGGCAGAAGAAGATCGACAGCGCCTCCGACGATCCGGTGGTGACCACCACCCTGTCAGCTTCGCTGTCATGAAAGGCGGCGATCGCCGCGCGCAAGGCCGCGCTCCCCTCGGGCGGCGCATAGCTCAGCACAACATCGTCGATCGCCAGCGGCGCGTCGCCCAGCGCGCAAATCTCCGCCACGCTCCAGCGCGGCCCGGTGCTCGACGCCAGATTATAGGCGATCGGCGGCGTCGCGAAATCATAGGCCGACAGCCAATGGTCGAGAGCAAAGGGCGGCAGGTCCATGGCACAACTCCGTGATCAGGCCACCACAGTCGGCAATCGGCGCCGACCGGCAAGGTCCAGTCGCGGAAAGGCGGCTCCTAGAGGCCCAGCGCCTTGCGCAATTGCGCATTGATCCGGCTCTGCCAGCCCGGACCGGTCGCGCGGAAGGCGTCCAGCACCGCCTGATCGAGCCGCAGAGTCACTTGCTGCTTGGGCCGGTCCGATTTCGGCCGGCCGGGCTTGGTGAGCGTGCCGGTGCCAGGACGAACAATCTTCCCACCGACCCGAAATTCAGCATGCGTGAAGAAATGGTCGTCCAGTTCCGGCGCATCATCTGGGTCGACCCAGGGCGTTTTCAAATCTGGCTCTTTCTCGGTCATTTGCATGTCTCATTGAAATGATGCGCCGTCCGTCGTCGCGTGGTGTCCACACCAAAATCACCGCTCTGCCATGGAGATAGCCATAGGTGATGAACCGATCCTCACCATAGTCCTTGCGGTCGTCCAGAGCTGTCAGTTCCGGCCCTTCGAACAGCGTAAGCGCATCAGCAAAGTCCAGCCCACGCTCTTCCAGCGTTGCCTGCCGTTTGGCGGGATCGAAACTGATGTTCATCATTCCACCTTACCGTTGAGGATTATCCGTTTTTTATCGGCGGGGTGGAAAACGCCATTGCCAAAGTCGCACAATAGCGGTGAGTCGTCAATATTTGTAACTACAAAAACTATTGCGACGCCAGCAGCGCCTCGGCGCCGTGCAGGTTGACCGACACCAGCCGGCTGACGCCGCGCTCCACCATGGTGACGCCGAACAGTCGGTGCATGCGCGCCATCGACACCGCATTATGGGTGACGATCAGGTAGCGGGTGCGGGTCTGGGCGACCATCGCGTCGAGCAGGTCGCAGAAACGCTCGACATTGGCATCGTCCAGCGGCGCGTCGACTTCGTCCAGCACGCAGATCGGCGCCGGATTGGTGAGGAACAGGCCGAAGATCAGCGCCACCGCGGTCAGCGCCTGTTCGCCGCCCGACAACAAAGTCAGCGCCGCCAGCTTCTTGCCCGGCGGCTGGGCCATGATCTCCAGCCCCGCCTCCAGCGGATCGTCGCTGTCGATCAGTTCCAGATGCGCCTGACCGCCGTTGAACAGCGTCGTGAACAGCCGGCGGAAATGGCCGTCCACCGCCTCGAACGCCGCGAGCAGCCGCTGCCGCCCCTCGCGGTTGAGGCTGCCGATCGATCCGCGCAGCTGGTTGATCGCCTGGGTCAGTTCCGCGCTTTCGGACCGGCTGGTCGCCTGGATCGTCTCCAGCTCCTCCAGTTCCTGCGCCGCGACCAGATTCACCGGGCCGATCCGCTCGCGCTCGGCCGACAGTCGGTCATGCTCGGCCTGCTCGCTCTGGGCGATGCGGATGTCGGCGCTGGGAAAGCCCAGTTTCTCCGGCAGCACCGGTGGCGGGCATTCGAACCGCTCGCCCGACAGGCGGTTCGTCTCGATCCGCCGCTCGTCCGCCGCCTCTGCCCGCGCCACCGCCGTCGCCCGCGCCTCACGCGCACCGGCCAGCGCCTCGCCGGCATCGGCCGCACGCTTTTCGGCTGCCTTCAGCGTCGCCTCGGCCTCGATCTCGGCGCGGCGGGCCTGTTCGGCGCGTTCGACCTGCGCCTCGCGCTCCTCGGTCAGCGTGGCGATGCTGGCGCCCAGCGCCTCGGGCTGGCCCTCGATCGCGGCACGCTCCTGCACCACCGTCTCGCCGCGTGATGCCATGGCGGCGATGCGCTTGGCGGCCTCGCCGGCGCGGGTGTTCCATCCCTTGGCCTCGGCATCGGCGGCCGCCATGCGCTCGCGATCGCTCGACAGCGCCCGGTCGGCCAGTGCCTGGTCGGCCTGCAACTGGCTGACGGCCATGCGCGCCTTCTCGCTCGCCTGCGACAGTGCCGCCACCTGCGCCCGCGTCTCGGCGCCATCGGGCAGGGCGGCCCGCGCGGCCGACGCCTTGTCATGCTCGGCCTGCGCCGTCTCCTGGTCGCGCCGGGCCTCGGCCAGCCGTTCCTCGATCGCCTCGCGCCTGCCGCTCAGCCGCTCCAGCGCCCCCGCCGCCTCGTCCGCCGCGCGCAGCGCCGTGCGCAGCCGCTGGTCCGCATCGCTCAATTTGGTGCGCCCGGCCGCCAGCGCATCCACCGCCGCCTTCTCGCGCGCGCCAGCCTCGGCCTGTTCCGCCTGCGCACCCTCGACCGCCTGCGCCGCCTCTGGGCGCGCAGCATCGATCGCCTCCAGCCGGTTGATGCGGATCAGCCGTTCGGCGGCCGCCGCGCCACCCTCGACCGCGACATAGCCGTCCCAGCGCCGCAATTGCCCATCCAGCGTCACCAGCCGCTGGCCGACCTGCAGCGTCTGGCCGTTGTCGCGCTCCACCACCGCCACCTGCGCCAGCCGCCGCGCCAGCGCCGCGGGCGCGGTCACATGCGCGGCCAGCGGGCTGGCGCCGTCGGGCAAGCCGGGATCATCCTTCAACGCGTCAGCGCCCGCCCAGCGACGCGGCCCTTCCGCCCCGATCGGTGCTTCCAGATCATCGCCCAGCGCTGCCGCCAGCGCCCGCTCATAGCCCGGTGCCGCCTTCAACTGGTCAAGCGCCCGCGCCCGGCCGCTGCCGCCGGCATCGATCGCCTTGCGCAGTGCCGTCGCCTCGCTGTCCAGCGCCGCCAGCGCGGCCCGCGCCGATGCCAGCGCCGC